>JACCLH010000012.1 GCA_013425375.1 Microcaldota archaeon
ATGACTGATGCCGTCATCAAGCGGTACATCGGCGCGCAGGATGTCCATCATGAGCAGCTGATAAATCCAGAAGCCGGTCAGATGCAGCTTACCCCTTTCTTTTCCTAAAGAGCGCGAGCGAAGAATACCGCGGGCTTCAGCCCGCGGATAGCGAGCGCTCAGGTTTTGGTTTTACCCGAAGGGTCTTATATTGATTTGTCGAATAGGGTCTTGAGATCGTATCCTGGTTTTGCTTCGACAGAAGATTTGATAAAAGACGAGAAATTTCGAGGCGCTGTTCTAGAGGATTATAGAAATGCCATGAAGGGGGATAGAAGTTACATAATCGCCGAACAGCCAAAGATTTTATCTGGTGAAAACGTATATCAGGCTACGTACTGGGCTGATTTGGGGATTTACTACACCAAAAACAATAAATGGAACGAAGCCGCGTCTTGCCTTGAAAAGTCAGAAAAACTAGGCCTTACGACCTATTGGGTAAATGCCGAATTGGGAGCTGCGTATTCTAAAATAGGGAGAGAAAACGAAGCAATAACGCGATTGGAAGATGCCTTGATGGTACGTCCAAGTAGCAGTTTTTACCCTTATCTCGCCGATGCGCACATTGGTTTAGCTCAAAAATATAAAGCTGAAGAGAGATTCGATGATGCAAGAAAAGAATTGGACAAAATAATCGCGAATCCGGAAATGAAATTTGCATATGGCGCCGCTAAGCACCTGTTGGCAAGAATAGATCATATTGAAGGATTAAAACTGTTGGAAACAGAACCGGAACGAGGAATAGCAGTGCTTACCGCTTCGGTTGCGGCATATCGTTCTGCGTTTACATATTATCAGGAAGGAAATCCAAATTTTGAAATATTAAAAACTGGATTCGCCAATGCATATCACAACCTAGTCGGTGCATACGTAAATACTGGAAGAATAGAAGAAGCCAAGAAAACTTTAGCGGCTGCTATAATTGAAGCAAAAGAAAAACACTTGCCAATCGAGGAACTATCGGGAGTAGAGAAAGAGATAGAACGTTTAAAGTAAAATTATCTGGATCCTTTGTAAGGAAGTGGATCCGTTTTTATCTTTAGATCTGGTTCTGGGCCTGGCCCAACCATTTTTATTGGAACTTTTTTAAGCTGGTCTTCTTTCACTGGTTGAGGAGTAGTCTTCAATACTTCCGCCTGATGAGTTTCCGCTACGTCTGGTTTTGGTGTAACTTTCTCAACAGATTTCTGAGCCGGTTCTCCCATGCTCTCCCTCGCATTTTCAATCATTGTTGGTGGATTCCTTATTGCGCTGGGCGGTTTATTATCATTTGCGCTTCTGCAGGCTGGTACAACCGCTAGCATAACTGCAACTGTAGCTACCGCAAACCGTGTTCGCATGTTATTATTAGTGTATAAACCTTCATTTAAGACTTTCGGTCGCCCTCGTTCTTGGACTTATGTTTTTTTCCTTATGTCAGCGCCAGCCTCCGCAGCATTCAAAAACCTTCTTCGCGAACAGCTATGCGCACCTATTTGCGGGTGAGCTGATAAATCCCCTGATGCGTTCCGGGCCAAAAGCCTTCGGAGAAAAGATAGTCAGCAAAACCACCACGCGCGTTGCTCTACCTAGTCAGCCCTCATCCGGCCTGTCACATACATTTTTAAACAGTTTTGACCATAATATGTATGGGGTGATAGCTTGAGATTAGCGGAACTGTTCGGAGTGCATACTCGCCAGCCCAAGGCTGCTACAGCCAACCTAATCACTGATGTTGACAGGCCTCAGGACCGGGCGGCGCTCGGAAAGAAGATTTTCGAGCTTAGGACGGCCATAAAGAAAGCGAAAGATAAAGTCGATTCGCCCATCGAGCCGTTGCCTGGCACCCCCCTAGGCAAGGCCACGGCTCTCCTTGAAAAAGCTGAAAAAGCCGCAATGGCAGAGCCGTGGGAGGTCCGTAAGGTCGCCGGCACCAATATCAGATCGCTGCTTCCGATGCTCGAGAACGCGGTGAGCGCACTAACTGACCACTCGAACTAGCGTTTATCTGCGGGTGGACTGTTGAATCCCTGACGCGTCTTGGGCGAAGCCAGACGACAACCATGGCAAACCGCCACGGTTCTCCGGCATCCTATCTCCGGCAGCTGGCTTCTTTTCGGAACATATAAATTCGAGGGGCGGTCGGGGAACAATCTCCTCATGGTAAGGTGCGGGGATGGAAGTGATGCCGCGCATCTGGCTCATGGCGGGTTCGCCGTGCATGTGATGGACATCTCTTCAGCCCATTTCACCAGCGTCGAGCGCTACGGCGTCCGGACGCATTGCGCGAGCGCGACGGAATTCTGGCTGTTCGAGAACGGCTCGTTCGATTCGGTGATGGACGTCCTCTGCTATCGTGGCGAGCCTGACCCTGACAAGCGGGCATTCTACAGGAGCGAGCTCAAAAGGGTGCTGAAACGCGGCGGGTATTATCTCATTTCCCTGCAGTCTGCGCCCGGGGCCAGGGAGGCGGCAGCAAGGGAATTCGCAGGTTTCGAAATCGTTGCTTCCGGCGAGTCAGAAGGCCGGTTGCACGGGACGATGGCCATCAGGGTGCTGAACCTTATAATGAAGAGGAAATAGGCAATATTATATATTTAACACTTCATACCATAATGCATAATATATGTATGGGTGATTGATTGCAGTTCTTGTCAGAATTGTCTGGTAGTTCCTTGCGGCGTAAGCCAGCAGTTGCAGACGACCCCGCTACTGATTTTCGCAGGCTGAAGTACAGGCTCGCAAGTGACATCCTCGACCTTAGGTTGGCAATAACCAGATTTGTCTGGCGCCCGGAAATCCGCATAAGGTCCTGGTACCTGCTCGTACAGGCCGAGGAAATCGCAATGACACAGCCGGCCGTAGGAGAGATGACTGGTGTCAATGCAATAAGGTTCGAGGGGGACATAATAAGGTTCAAAGACGCGTCCGTACAATCCCAGGAAACTGCAATGGCACAGATAAAATCCATACTGCCGATGGTTGAGGACACGATAGCGGCGCTCACGGGGAACTCCAAATACCCTATCTCCTCTCGCCGTAGGCTTCCATGAATATTCTGTACTCATCAAGTATCTGCGGGGTTATGGACGGCCTCCTTGTCTTAAGTATCTCCATTATCGTTCCTGTGCTGACAGCCTCTGGCTTCCCTGCCAGTTTCGTCCTCAGCGCCTTCATCTTGGCATTCTGGCATACCTCGGCTATGTCCGCGCCGCTGAAACCAGGGCTGGCTGCTGCCAGGGCCTTCAGGTCCACTCCGGAAGCGAACGTGCCCAGGTGTATGTTGAACATGGCCACCCTGCCCTTCTCGTCAGGCGGCGGTATGTAGAATATCTTGTCGAACCTTCCTGGCCTCATTATGGCCGGGTCCATGAGGGCAGGCTTGTTGGTGGCCGCTATCACGACCACGCCTGCCTTACCCTTCACGCCGTCCATCTCTGTGAGGAATTGGCCCAATATCTCGGCCGAGCCGCCTATCCCCCTCGCAGGAGCGAAGGTCTCTATTTCATCCACGAATATTATGCCAGGCGCGTTCTCCCTGGCCCGGTTGAACGCCTCCTTTATGACCAGCACAGCCTGGGAATATCCCTTCTTCATGACCTCTGCGGCGCTCAGCACCTGGAAGGATGCCTTCAGCTCGTTGGCAGCGGCTTTGACTATCAATGTCTTGCCTGTGCCTGGCGGGCCGAACAGCAGCAACCCCTTGCTCGGCTTCACCTTGAATTCCTTCATATCTGCCTCGTGGAGGAGCGGCAGCTCTATGGCCTCCAGCAATGCCTGCTTGACATCGTCCAGGCCTGCCACATCCTGCCATCTCACCGCGGTCTCCTTCGCCGCTTCCTCCTCCTTGGGCTTCGCAGCACCGGTCCTCCTCTCGAAGTCCAGCCTGAACTGCTCATAGGATTCAAGCGAAGCAAGTGATGTGCTGGGTTTTATCCCTGCCAGCACCTGCATGAAATGCGCCATGGTGGTCGGTATGACCTTGTTCTGGGTTATGGCCTCCTTGGCTGTCACCTTCCTGGCCTCATCCACCATGTTCTTGAGGTCTGCCCCTGAGAACCGTTCGGTCTTCTTGGCAAGGACATCAAGGTCCACGTCAGTGGCGAGCTTCATCTTCTTCATGCTCACCTTGATTATCGCTTTCCTGGCCTCAGGGTCAGGCAGGTGCATGTAGATTATCTTGTCCAGCCTTCCTGGCCTGAGGATAGCAGAGTCAAGCTCATTGGGCAGGTTGGTGGCTCCTATGACTATGACCGGCTTGTCTGATTTGCTCGCGCCGTCCATCTCCTGGAGGATTGTGGTCAGCACCCTGGGGCCGACAGTATCCAGGCTCTCGGTCATGGTGCTCCTTTTCTTGGCTATGCTGTCCAGCTCGTCGAAGAACAGCACTGTCGGAGCGTTGTTGCGTGCGTTGGAGAAGACTTCGGCGACGTTCTTCTCACTGTTATGCGCGAACACGCCTCCGAAGCCCGCGGCAAAATTCTGACAAGGCTCTACGGAGACATCGTAAACGGATTCCTCGTCCTCGATGCGCTTTATCTCTTCCACCCTGTCGAGATAAATATCATTTTCTGAAACGGCCCCGCCATCATCGCATTCTTCCGCTATGAATCCCCGCCCTATGGTAGCGGAATTGCTCCATTTCGGGAGGGTTTCCATGATTTGCGCTTTCATACGCCCGGTTATCGGCATCTGCTCGTCCCTGAACCATCCGACGCGGTTGAGCGATGCGTCGAGCCTCTTCATCTTCCCTGCATCCATGAAGCCTATCTCTTTGAATCTGGTGAGCCGTTTTCCTCCTGTCATATAAACTCTGTAGGATTTGGTGCCGTTCCATTCCTTCTTCCCATAGACGGTTCCGACTATCCCGAAATACAGGAGGAGGTGCAGCAGCTGGTCGGCAAGTTCCCTGCTGGTTGTGCTCCCTTCCACCATCGCCACGCCCCTCTGGTTTTCGTATATACTTCCGTCGCCGCTGAAATACCCCCTGAGAAGCGCCGCAAGGTTCTCCCTGCCAAGGCTGAACGCCATTTCCGGCATCTTTTTCCGGCCTGCGCCGTCTTCCAGCCCGAGCACATGTCTCAACAGGACATACAGCGGCCTTGAACCGATGTAAATGTCCCTCCCCTTGCCATTTTTCTTTTCGTAAACCGTTATCTTTCCGAACAGCCCCCTGCACAATTCCGACATCCCAGCAATTTCCCGCTCGGAGGTGCTTATCCTCACGGTGTCCTGCCTGTTGTAGCTGCCTTCAGCCACCCACAGGCCGATGAACGTCGCCAGCTTCTCGTCTATGCCCATCACTCCGGGCAGTGCTTTGCTGCCCGCCCCTATCAGGATATCGCTGCCCCGGATTTCGATGGAGGCTGCGTTCATCAGCTCGACGAACTTCTTTACCCGTACCCCGATTCCGCGGTTGAGTATCTGCGTGAGATACTCCGGGTTTTTGTACCCCAGCACCCCCGCGACTCTCTTCCTCCCGAGCCTTGAAATGGCATCAGCCACGTGCCTTGAGGCATTTTTAACATAAAGGCCGTGGTCATCATCTTCAAGCGCACCAAGAAAATCGATTTGCGTAATGGGCTTTGAAGGAAATGAAATCCTTTTCGGAATCGCTATGTAACTGCTTCCCGGCACGAGTTTTGATGTCGGCACGCTTTCCAGCCTGGTGCCGTCAAGCGCGAACAAAGAGTGATAATCCGTAACCCGTATCCTCCTCCCGGTCCTTGTCCTGACCTCGTAAATCGGGGATGAGCATTTGTGCTTTATCCAGTCCTTTATCCTTGCGAACGTGACTTTTCCGGATTGGTCGAAACTCAAGACCTCGACGCTTTGCTTTCCTTCGACTATTGCCCCGATTTCCCTCCGTGTTATCCTGCCGTTGCTGTCTCTGACTACCAATTTCTCGCCGTAGGGAAGGCTTTCTCCGTACCATTGTGACAATATCTGCGAGCATCTCACTTCTATGAAGTTGTATTTCAGCTCCTTTGCCAGTGCCCTCATGAGCATGGTCTTGCCTGTGCCTGGCGGGCCGAAAAGCAGGATGCCCTTGGGAGCCGTGAGGCCATAGGCAAAAGCGATGTCCTTCTTCTGCAGCGGCATCATTATGGCGTCGCGCAGCTCCTGCTTGACATCCTCATAGCCGCCCACATCGTCAAGGGATTTCTCGGATTTGCCACCGGACATGTCGGCCATGCCGAACTTGCCGTAGGCCTTCATCTTCTCGCCGCGCTCTATCTCCTCCTCCCTGCTTATGCTCACGCCCAGGTGCTCAAGGCCGCCCAGCACAGCTATGGCGAAGATGACCCCACCTATGAACTCCACCCTCAACCCGCCGCCATATACCATGCCGACGATGAAATAGACCGGGATGAGTATGAGCAGGGCCAGCGATGACAGGAGCTGGGGCCTTGGCTTGAGCTTGGACGGCAGATAGCCCAGCAGATAAAGCGCGATCGCCCAGCCGATGAGCTGGAGGAGCATGGAATCCCTGACCAGCAGCGTGATGGTATTTCCGATCAGCCAGCTGATGCAATCCCAGGTCTTGCCTATGTTGTCTACGCTCAGGAACCTGCCAAGGCTTGCGCCCATGGCGCTGCCCATGCCGCCCAGGTCCACTGCGGGCTTTGTGAGCATGAGGTCAGCCTTCGCTTTGTAAAGGTCCATCTTCACGGGAAGATAGGCACTGTTGGGCAACATCCACATGGAGGACAGCATGAGTATGAGGAATACCGAAGGCACGGCTATCATCACGCTTTTCCTAGAGCCGAAATACAATGCGCCGATGCCCATGCCGGCTATGGATATCCAGCCGAACAGCGGGAAAGCCCCGAAAGAGAAAGGTGCGAGCACCAATATCTCCAATGCGGCGACCAGCAGCCAGTTCTCGAATGCCTCGAACAGGATAGCTGCCATTATCAGGATGTAGAACCAGCCGAATACCGAAGACTGGTAGAGCACCGCTGGGAATGCCAGGATGGCCCCGAGTATGAGGCCGACTGGAGGGGATTTGTAGGCGACGGCCCCGCACAGCAATGCGAGCACAGGGATGATATATATGGGATAGAATGGTATGGTGCTGATGAGGAACAACGCACCGAGGAAGACGAGCATCGCCCCCCAGAGGCCCTGGTTTCTCTGCAGCATATCAAGATACGCGGCTACCCTCACATTCGCCATGGATTGCTGAGCCGGTTCTTTCATCGCCTGCTGTTGCATGCCAGCCTATCCCCTTCTACTTTTTTTAAACTAGCCCTTTTTGCTCCTGCGCCTCAAAAGAATCCAGAAGGAATCTACAGTATTCATTGACATCGGAAAATACCTCTCTTGCGCCGGCATCCAGGAGGGTTTTCCTCCATCCTCTGCCCGCGTGGGGAGGCAGGATACCATAAGCAAACAGGTTGTTGAGGTCCAGTCCCAGCACTGATTTTATCGGGGAAGGCCGGTCATCGCAAAAACAAGTCAGTTCCGGCCTGAAAAGCGCTATGGCCTTTTTCAATCCATCCCCCTTTCCTTTGGACTTCCGCATCCCCCAGATAAAGCAGAAATAATCTGATGCCTCGTTCCTTCCCAGTGTATACTCGATTTCTTTTCTCGGGGCGCCGCTGACAATCACCAGCCGTTGCATTTCTGCCAGTTTTGCAAGCAATCCATTGTCGGCAAGCCATGGCTCGTCGTTGATATACCCGCTGAAATCCCTTTCCCTGCCGAGGTAGAGGTCCTGGAAATGCCTTTTGACCCGTTCGAAACCCACGCGCACCCCCCGTTGCATCAGTATCCCGTGGGTTCTTTCCCAGTCGTTGTTGCTCTGTATCATTGATTCTCTAAGTTCTTTGGGCGTGGCAATCCGCCCTCTGTCGAAAAAAGAGACGGTTTCTGTTACGCATCTTTGATAGGATCCGGATTCGTCCCTCAAAACGCCGTCGTTGTCGAATGCCAGCAGTACCTTCATGTTTTTGAATCGTGGTGGGGCGGTCTTCATGTCCCCTCCTGCCTTTCGCAATTTTCTTACTGACATGAATGTATACTAAAAAAAACTATTTTTAAATGCCTTGGGCGTTTTCCAAATATCTTCCCATCCGTCCTATGGCGTCCGCCAACACATCCTCAGGCTGGTTGACGCATATGCGGACGAAGCTGTTGTAGCCGCCGAATTCGCTTCCAGGGACGACTGCTATCGACTCCCGGTCAAGGAGGTCCATCGCGAAAGAACATGAGTCCTTCATATCCGGATGGGTGGCGAACACGTAGATTCCCGCGTCCGGCTTTGCGAACCTGAATCCTGCCTTGGCAAGCGCATTCTGAGCCGCCTCCGAGCGGGAGAGCCATGCCTTCCTGTTTTCCTCAAGGATAGCCTTCTCGTTCTCAAGGCAGGCGATTCCTGCCTGCTGCACGAACGGAGCCACGCAGGTGACGCTCACCTGGTTGAATGAGATGAGCTTTTTCGCGACCTCTTCCGAAGCAACCACATAACCAAGCCTCCAGCCTTCCATGGAAAACTCCTTTGAGAAAGAACGGACCCTGATTACTGTTTCGCCTTCATAGCGAGGTACATCCCTGAAAGCGAGCCCTTTATAGGCCTCGTCGAGCACGACATGCATTCCGGCATCCTGCGCACCCGCGATGGCATCCCTCATCGTTTTCTCGGCATATATGGTGCTTGTCGGGTTGAGCGGATTGCAGATGAGAAGGAGCTTCGGCCGTCTGGCCATCACCTTCGCAGGCTCGAACTCCCACCGCGTATCGAGCGTTGTTTTTATCTCGTGCGCCTTGAGCCCGAGCTGCCTGCAGGAAAGTCCATAGGCAGGCCAGTATGGCGCAGGAAAAGAGACGGTATCGCCTTTCCTGCACAGGGTGCTCAGGAGGCCGTAGAGGAGATGTTTGGAGCCAGGTCCGACCACGACGTTATCCACATCGCATCCTTCGCGCTCCGCGATTTTCTGCCTGAGCTCTGGCAGGCCTGCAGATGAGCAATAGCCTGATTTCAAGCGCTCCATGCTTCCGACCGCCGCATCAGTGGCGCACCTGGGCGTAGGCAGATTGGTGTTGCCCACATTCAGCCTGACGACCTTCTTCCCTTCCTTCTCCAGCGCAAGCGCCTTTTCAGCCAGCTCGTAGAATCCCATGTCACCAGTTCTCGCGATAATCCCGCTCCAGGCATCAGCCGACATTCTTCCTCAGTTTTGAGAAGAACCTCTGGGCCTCCTCATAATCCCTTCCCTTTATGATGTGCTTGAGGAACTCGAGCCGCGCGGTTATCTTCTCGAGCTGCGTCAGGGAGTGCGGGTTGAACAGTATCTCGGCAAGCAGGTGGTCGTCCTCTGAGAGCAGGCCCCTGGCTATCTTCCTGTGCCTTGCGAACGTGGTGCCTGGCACAGCCGTGTTCTCCATGCAGGCCGCGAAGACGAGCGAGGCTGCGAACGGGGTGGTGAGCGAATACGCCATCATCTGGTCATGCTCGTCGAAAGTGTATTCGAATATGCGGATGCCCAGCCTTTCGAACAGGTTCCGGAACAGCGCGGCCCCTTCGCTGTCCGAGCCTTTGATGATGACCGCGTTCTCTTTCCGCAGAGCGGCCATGTCTGCGAATGTGGGCCCGAACATAGGATGCACTGAGACGAACCTGAATCCTGCCTTCTCATAGTATTCAGGAATCGCGCTTTTCACCGAGGCGACATCCGCGATGATGCAACCCTTAGGGAGGTGAGGGGCAGCTGCCTCGAAAGCTGCCACCGTGTTCTGGAGGCTCACGGCATTTATGAGAATCTCTGGCTTGAACTCCATGAGGCCGGCCATGTCCACGAGAGCTTTCGCCTTCACAGCATTAATCCTGGCACTATCCGTGTCATAGATGGCAATCTCGTTCCCATCAGCCAGCACTGCCGCCAGCCAGGCGCCCATCTTCCCAGCGCCCAGAATCGCGATTCTCATGGCTTCGCCCCCGTGTAGCAGCCCAGGAATTTGTACATCATGGTCTCCTTCTGCACCTTCTGCAGCAGCCCGGAGACCCTGGCATCGGAATCCGAGCCTTCGAAATCAAGAAGGAACGCGAACTTCCCAGGGTCCTTCCTGATGGGCCTGGACTCTATCCTGGTCAGGTTCATTTCGGCATCCGAAAAAAGCTTCAATACACCGAAGAGCGCTCCTGCCTTGTGGGCTGTGGAAAATATTATGGAGCATTTGTCGCCCTTGCCCTTCGCACCCTCTCTTGCCAAAACGATAAACCTCGTGCTGTTGGATTCATGGTCCTCTATGTTCTCCTTCAGGACCTCCAGGCCGTATATCTCCGCGCAAAGCCTGCTCGCAATCGCTGCCGCAGCCTTCGGCCTCTCGTTGGCCAGCATCATGGCCGCGCCAGCGGTGTCGTAATAAGGCCTCGGCTCAAGCTTGTTCCTCGCTATGAATCCGCGGCACTGCGCCAGCGCCTGCGGATGGGAATAGACGACCTTTATGTCCCGGTAATCGGTTTCAGGAAGCGCGAGCAGGCAGTGGTGCACAGGCACGCTGATTTCACCGACAATCCTGAGGTCTGTCTCCACAAGGAGGTCGTTCACGGCTGTGACAGCGCCCTCCAGCGAATTCTCCACAGGCACTATGCCGAAGTCGAACTGGCCCTTCGCCACGCCCTCGAACACGTCCTGGAATTCCAGGCATGGCATCGGAACCCCGTTTTTATCGAAGCTTCTCACCGCCACCTCGCTGAATGCGCCGTGCTCGCCCTGGAATCCGATCAGCTTCGGATCGCCTTTCTGGAGCGTCTTTGATTCCGCGATTATGTCCGTGAATATCTTCTGCGAGAACTCCGGCCTGATGAGGCCCTTGGCATGCCTCTTCGCAGCATCCAGCACCTCCTTCTCCCGCTCAGCGTCCTCGACGCCTGGCTTTATCTTCCTCGTCCTGAGCGCGAACTCCATCCTCTGGTTCAGCAGCTTCAGGATTTCGGAATCTATCACGTCTATCTTCCTGCGCAATTCCTCGAGTTCCATAATATCACCTGGTATTTACCCTCCCTATCTTCTGTTCAATGAGCATCAAATCCGCCAGCACGATCGCCACCACCGCTTCCAGAACAACAGGAACGCGCAAGGCGATGCATGCGTCATGCCGTCCAGAGACGACAATCCCCTCCTGCTTGCCGGTCCTCAGATTGACCGTTCCGCCCTCTTTGCCTATGCTGGCCGTGGGTTTGACCGCGACCCTGAGCACCAACTCATTGCCGTTCGTGATGCCTCCGTTTATCCCGCCTGCATTGTTTGTGGCGGTCCTGCCCTTGGCATCAACTATCGCATCGTTGCATTCACTGCCCTTCATCCTCGCGCTCGCGAAACCCGCGCCGAATTCAACGCCTTTCACCGCAGGTATCGAGAATATCGCATGGCTGAGCAGGGATTCAGCAGAATCGAAGAACGGCTCGCCTAGCCCGACAGGCAGCCCATTCACCCTGCATTCCACAATCCCGCCTGCAGAATCCTGGTTTTTCACAGCCTCGTCGATGGCTCTTTCCATCCCTTTCGCGTCCTTCGCCCCGCCTATCTCGACAACGTTAGCTTCCGCCTTGATTTTCGCCGCTGCCATCATCTTCTTGGCAACCACGCCCGCAATCACCAGAGCCGCGGTCAGCCTTCCTGAGAAGTGCCCTCCGCCGCGGTAATCGTTGAACCCGCCATATTTCAGTTTCGCCACAAGGTCAGCGTGGCCAGGCCGTGGAGTATCCTTAAGCTTCTCGTAAGCGCTGGAATCCATATCCTTGTTCTCTATCAGCACCAGAAGCGGCGCGCCGGTCGTCTTTCCGTTGAACACCCCGCTTTTTATCAGCGGGGCATCCTCCTCCTTCCTTGGAGTGGTCCCTTTCGTTCCGCCCTTCCTACGCTCCAGGTCAGGCAGGAAATCCTGCGCAGAAAGCGAAAGCCCTGCAGGAACTCCGTCCAGCAATACACCTATGCATTCGCCGTGCGACTCGCCCAATATGCTCACCCTGAACAATCTCCCTAAAGTATTCATCTTTTCACCACCTATTTCTCCATCAAAGATTCCAGGTCTTCGAAGAAGCCCGGATATGATTTAGATACGCATCCCTCGCCCTCTATCTCAACGCCCTTCTCGGAATTGAGCGCGGCAATCGCGCCAGCCATCGCTATGCGGTGGTCACCGTGCGGGTTGATTCTGCCGCCAGCCAGTTTCTTCCCGATTATCTCCATCCTGTCCCCTATCACTTTGATGTCAGCGCCAAGTTTACCGAGTTCTTGCGCAAGCACTGAAGCCCTGTCGCTCTCCTTGTGCTTCAGCCGTGATGCGCCGTGTATCACGCTTTTGCCTTTACAGTTGCACGCAAGCACTGCCAGCGGAGGGAACAGATCCGGGCAGTCTGTCGCATCGAACTCGAACGCCTTGAGGTTACCTCCATGGACCTTTACTGATTCATCTCCCTGTACTGTTTTTGCCCCTGCCTTCTCCAGCGCATCCATTATCCCTAAATCCGGCTGGAGGCCATTGGCCAGCCTTTCCACAGTGACACTCCCGCTGACAGCCCCTGCGACAAGTATGAATGCCGCGCCGGACCAGTCTCCATCGACGCTGTAACTTCTGGCCTTGTATCTCTGCCCGCCGTTTATCAGGAACCGTTCCAGACCGCTGTCCGGCCGTATCCTCACCCCGAATCTGGACATGAGAGATTGGGTCAGGCTGACATATGCCTTGCTTTTGAGATTGAAGACTTCAACATCCGAGTCCTCCTTGCAGAGCGGAAGCGCCATCAGCAGGCCGCTCAAGAACTGCGAGCTCACAGAGCCGTCTACACTTACCTTACCGCCATGCATCGGTCCTTTGATCCTGATAGGTGGCAATCCGCTATCTGTGCTGCATTTGGCACCCAGCATCCTGAGCGGTTCCTCTATCATGCCGACAGGCCGCTTCATCAGCGTCCCATTCCCTGTTATCATGAATTCCTTGCCATAAAGCGCAGCCACTGCGGATATCATCCTCATGCAGGTTCCGGATTCCCCGCAATCAAGCGTTGCGCCTTTGGGCTTTCCGCCTCCGTGAACAATCACGCCCTCAGGAGTGCGGGTTATCTGCGCGCCTAGCGCCTGCACGACGTTCATCGTCGCCACAGCATCATCGCAGAACGTCGGATTGGTTATGAGGGATTCGCCTTCAGCCAGCGCTGCGGCTATCACAGCCCGCTGCATGACGCTCTTTGAACCTGGTGCGTCAATCGAGCCCTCAATCGCCCCTGGCTTTATGTACCTCATACAATATCCTCTCGGCAACCTGTCCTGCGCTCCTTCCGCCAGTATCAATCATCAAGTCCGCGGTTTCGGCGTAAAACCGTCTCCTGTTCCCAAGCAGCCTTGTCAGTATGACCTCCTTCTCGTGCTCAGGCGCATGGAGAAGCGGTCTGGAATCATCCCCTGCCACCCGCTTGACCATGACAGAGGGCTTTGCCCACAGCCACACCACAAGCGAGTTCCTGTTCAGGGTCTTGCGGTTTTGCGTCTTGAGCACAGCCCCACCGCCGCAATTCACAATCTTGTTCCTCGCGTTCGCAACCTCTCTTATCTCCCTGCTTTCCATCCTGCGGAACGCTTCCTCGCCCTTGTTTGCGAATATGTCCTTTATCTTCTTCCCGGCTTTCCTCTCGATTTCCGCATCCACATCCATTATCCCCATCCCGCTCGAGCGTCCAAGCGCTTTGGCTGTCGCATCCTTGCCGCTTCCCATCATGCCGATGAGAGCGAGGTTGCCGGTTGTGTGTTTCGGGCTTTTTGTTTTGGGTTTCGAGTTCCGCGCATAGAGCGCCTTTCGCATCACTGCGACAGGCGCTTTTCTTTTGCTGAACAGCTCGAACGCCCTGACGCCCTGGTAGAGGAGCCATTCCCTTCCGTCTATGGTCCTGCATCCTTTTTTCTTCGCATCGCGCACGAGCGCGGTTTCAGTGGAATAATTCGCATCGAGCACTGCGATGTTTTTCTTCAGCAGGACAGGTTCGATCACCCTCTCGCCGGTGTTCAGTGCGGATACAAGGATGTCCGCACCGCGCAGCGCATCCATGTCATCAAGCGCGCAATGACCGCATCCGAGCATCTTCGCGATTGCCTTGGCTTTCTCCGCAGTCCTGTTAGCCACGATGACATCCGCGCCGCCTTCCACAAGCGCAAAGCTGGCAGCTTTCGCTGCACCTCCAGCGCCAAGGACAACCGCCTGTTTCCCTTTCACAGGCACTTTGCTCTCCTGCAGCGCTCCAGCGACGCCGTCCGGATCTGTATTATATCCTATAGTATTTCCATCGCGCATCAGGACAGTATTCACAGCAGCAAGTTTCCGCACTGCCTCATCCCCTGCCTGCACAAGCGCTGCCATCTCTTCCTTGAACGGAGCAGTGACATTCATCCCGCTGATTCCAATAACCCCAGCGCTCTCCAGCGCATCCTCAGCGCTTTCAGCAGCGAGGCGGACATAGACAGCATCCATGCCCAGCGCATGGAACGCCGCGTTGTGCATCTGGGGGCTCATGCTATGCAGCACCGGCTTCCCGACAACAGCGAAGAGTTCCGTGACCATCTGCGGATTCACCCGAGCTTCTTCAATTCCTCCATCATCTTTTCCAGCGTTTCCCTGCTTATCTGCCCCTCTGCGGTCTCTTTCCCGCCTGCGCTTGAGGCATAGGTGAACGCGCTCCCCAGCAATGGCGCAACGACCCGCGTCAGGCGGCCTTTCTGACCCATGCCCACCACGACGAGCCTGCCCCTGCTATCGCTGTCAAGCAGGCTGAGCAGCCTGGCAGTGTCCTGCTCAGACTGGACCATGCACGCGATTTTCGCTATGTCCGCCCCGCTCTCGAAGCACCATTCGATAATCCGCTTGAGCTCCTCGGCAGGCGGCGTCCGTTTATGGTTATGATATGATACTATCACCTTGCAGCCCTTCCCGCGCGCCTTGGCTGCGATTTCCGCTTTATACCCGTCGTTCGCCTCGACCTCCACATCCACATACGCAGCCCCGCTCGCGATAGCATATCCGAGCAGTTTCTTCCGCTCGTTCTCATCCAGTTTTCCAGGCCTGCAGGTGGCGATCAGTTTTGCTTTCTGCGAGACTGGCGAGGCTGCCTGTGAGAATATCATCTTCACGTTCGCTTCAGTGAGTTCGGAAGGCTCCATCATGTCCAGCCTCACCTCTGCGAATGCCAGCCCCTGCAGGGCCTTCATGCAGCCCTTCGCGGTCCTCTCGCCTATGCTAACGCATATCATCCACTACCGCCTCCAACTCGCCAAGCCCGACCTCCACGATCCGCGCCTTGCCTATGCCTTCCAGCAGCGACATCCTGATGCTTTCGCCATGCCTTTTCTTGTCTTTCCTGATGGCATCAAGTATCTTCCCGCGGTCCGCTCCGACCGAGGTCGGCAGACCGATGGCTTCAAGCAGCAGCCCGAGCCTTTCCGCATCCTTCTCCAGCAAGCCGCTTTTCAACACCGACAGCTTGGCCGCAGCCACCATCCCGATGCTCACTGCGGCGCCGTGCTGGATGCCAGTGGCCTTCTCCACCGCATGGCCCAGCGTATGGCCGAAATTGAGCTTCATCCTTTCCCCGCGTTCCATCTCGTCCGCGCTCACGATTTTTATCTTGACAGCGAGCGAATCGTGCACCACCTTCTCTATCGCGGTCCTGCGCAGCGAGAACGCGTCATGCCAGCTCCCTTCGAGATAGGAGAAAAGCCCGGCATCCCCCATGGCCGCGTGCTTCACGATCTCAGCGAAGCCATTGCGCATCTCCTGCTCCGGCAGCGTGCCAAGAAGCGAGAAATCGCACAGGCAGAACTCCGGCTGCCTTATGTCGCCCACCAGGTTCTTGTATCCCATGAAATTGACGCCGTTCTTGCCGCCTACGCTCGCATCGACCTGCGCCAGGAGCGTGGTCGGCACGAATCCAAAGGAGAACGGCACGCCCCGCAGGTACGTGGAAGCGGTGAATCCCGTGACGTCACAGACAATCCCGCCACCCACTCCAATGATGAACGACGACCGTCCGACCTCCAGCTCCAGCAGCCTCTTATACAACTGCTCCACGGTAGCAAGCGTCTTGTTCTCCTCGCCAAGCCCTATCTCAACGATTTCAAGGCCTTTCAGCTTCTCTCCATGGCAACGCCTGACGTTCGCATCGGTTATCGCGACAATCTGCTTCGCGCCTTTGCAATAATCCCTGAGGTTGCTTAACGACTCGCCGAGCATTATCCGGCATGTGCCGGTCCTGCCTTTGAGCTCCATAGTCCTCATTGCAGTCCCTCCATGAACTTGTGCAGCCTGCGCACCTTGCCCATGAGCTCGGCGAACTGCGGCGGTGTCATCGCCTGCTCCTTGTCGCTGAGCGCTTCGGCAGGGTTCCTATGGACCTCCACTATCATGCCGTCTGCCCCGCATGCCACTGAAGCCAGGCTCATGGGCGGTATCAGGCTTAGCCTGCCTGTGCCGTGGGTCGGGTCTGTTATCACCGGCAGGTGCGTGAGCTCCTTTATGGCAGGCACAGCGCTCAGGTCGAGCGTATTGCGCGTGTACGTCTCGAACGTCCTTATGCCCCTTTCGCACAGTATCACGTCAGGATTGCCGTCGTTGAGTATGTACTCTGCGCAGTTCAGCCACTCCTCGAGCGTGGAGTACATGCCCCGTTTCAGCAGGACCGGCTTGTTCACCTTGCCCACCTCCTTGAGAAGCGAGAAGTTCTGCATGTTCCTCGCCCCTATCTGGAGCACGTCCGCGTATTCAGCCACCCAGGACACGTCCCGGGTGTCCAGCACCTCGGTCACGATGGGCAGGCCTGTCTCCTCCCTTGCCTTCTCCAGTATCTTGAGCCCCCTCAGCCCCAGTCCCTGGAACGCGTATGGTGAGGTGCGCGGCTTGAATGCGCCTCCCCTGAGCATGTCAGCGCCTGCCTCCTTCACCGCACGGGCAGTCTCGAGCGTCTGCTCCTCGCTCTCCACGCTGCACGGCCCTGCAATGACCGTGAATCCCTCGCCTACCTTGACGTCGCCCACGCGCACGATCGTCCTTCCAGAGCCGCTTTTCGCGGCAAGCTTCAGATTTTTCATAAACAACACATCCAGAAAAGGAACCAAGGTTCCTTTTTAACCTCCTTTTCAAATATCAATACCACTAGGCTCCATGCATCAGAAAAACCACAAAAAAGGATTATTTTTCAGTCGTGGTTTTCCTGATAGCGATAGCCAAAGCTCCGGAAGCTGAAAGCTTCCAGCTGTCCGGAAGCTCCGCTTCCGAACATGAAGAATCCGAACCAACGAGATTCTTTAGCCATCGT
Source organism: Microcaldota archaeon (assembly GCA_013425375.1). Lineage (GTDB taxonomy): Archaea > Micrarchaeota > Micrarchaeia > Anstonellales > Bilamarchaeaceae > Bilamarchaeum. Next base: position 17,324 of record JACCLH010000012.1, read on the forward strand.
CATTCAAACCACAATTTAACGTTTTCTATCCTATATTAGGAAACCAAGTTATTAAAAAGATTTGCAGGTTCCCAATCAAGTAATACATAAACATATATTTTTAAACACATTATGACACAATTTAGTCATGGGTAATATCCAGATAGCCAGAGCCCCTGCCATTCGGAATGCTGCAACCGTAGCCATGGCGAACAGATTCGGGAAATACGGGCCGATGGAAGAGAAAGCAGTGAGAAACGTCGAAGTCGCAGGCGACGAACTAAGCTATCTCAGGCAAAGGTGTGAGATGCTCCGAAGCATGACGCCGGAGCAGGCCTTTTCGGTTATCGAATCCCACAAAGGATTGAATGTCTCTGAGGCGCTTGAGCTTGCCAAAAGAGAGAAAAAGCTGATAGTCCCAAACGATGTTCATGACAGGATTCTGACAGAGACTGACAGTAGATATGTAGCATGGACAGGAACTGCAGTCATCTATGAAGTCCCAGACAAGCCATTCGGGGAGAAAGTCATTTTTAATTGGAATGTTGACAACGCGCAATACACGGCCACTTTCGATGTCCCGCAGCAATTCATAGGAAAAACAAACTGCGTCCTTGTTGTGGAGTACCCAGATTTTGGATTCGTTGGGTTGGGCGATAATCGTTTCCAGCTCAAGGCTGCTGAGGGGGCCGTCAGTCTGATTGAACATTTCCCCAAGAAGAGTAATGAGTGGTATGAGTATGACGAAAGGTTCAGGATTCCGACTGGCAGTCCAAAAAAGGAGGCCAATTCAACCAGATGACTTTGGAGACAGGGTAATGGGTATGTGGGCCTTGTTGCCCGCGCCTACGGCTGGAGCGGCAACTGCAGGCGGGGCGTCGACCTCAGCTATGCGCCGTCCGATGCGTTCGGGGTGGCCGTTTTTTGAAAAGTGATTCTCATGGCTGAACCTGCATTGGCGATACGGAATTGTGCGGTTGGTTCAGCCCTTTCCATGGCAAAAGGATTCGGCAGATACAAGCCCGAGGAAGAGAAAGCAGTGCGGAAAGTCGAAGTCGCAGGCGATGAGCTGAGCTATCTCAGGCAAAGAAGGGAGATGCTCAGGAGCATGACGCCAGAGCAGGCTCTTCAGGTAATAGAATTCCACAAAGGCCTGAATGTCTTCCAGGCGCTCGAGCTTGCTAAGAAACAGGGCAAATTGATAGTCCCGAATGATGTGCATGACAGGATTCTGACCGAGACCGACGCGAAGTATACTGTATGGACTGGCACGATGACTGTCTACGAAGAACAAGGAACGCCATTCGGCAAGGCCGTTGAATACACAGACAGGAAGACCAGAATTAGACTTGTTTTCCCAGTGCCTGATGAATTCATAGGAGTGAAAAATGGCCTGCTGGTAGTAGAGCATCCGGATTTCACGCTCGAAGCTGATGGAAACAACAGGATAGTGAGGGCTGTAAATGTAAGCTTGGTTAAGGATTTTCCTACTGAAGATGGCTGGCATCTGACAGACCCTGCGCATGATATTCCATTTGGGAGAAAAACCGATAGTTCCAATCCAGACGCCAGACTCCTATGGAGGGCAAGAAAAAAAAGAGTGAGGCTTGTTACCCGCGGCGCCGGCTACGGCGGCTGCGGTGGGAAAGTCGTCGACGTCCACGGTTCGCTGTCCGGCGCTTTCGGGGTGGCGTTGTTTTAGTCTTCCGCCAGTCTCTCCAATCTTAGCACAAGGTCATTCTTCAGTTCGAGCCAGTCTTTCGGCCGGTTGCCGGCAGGGATGAAAGGGTTGGTCAGGTTGCGGAGCTTCACAGCATCTGCGGCTTTCAGGCTGTCAGTGGTTTTCCTGATGAACTCTGCCGGGCTTTCGTCCCTGCCTTCAGATTCGAGCATTTTGGCGATTGCATCCCTCATCGCGCCGCACAAGGGCAGCGCATTGGAGACGTCGTAAACATCCTTGCCCTCGCGTCTTGTCTGCAGGGCATGCAGTTTGCGGGCGACCAGATCCTCTATTGCATAGACATGGAATCCGGTGACCGAGCGCTGCGTGAACGCTGATTCCGCGGCCTTTATCGCCAGCGGTCTTGATGTGATTATCCGTTTTGGTGCGACATCGACGCGGATGTGGTCCTTCCCTCCGATGACGCTGTCGAAGCTGCAATAGAACTGGACAGTGTCCCCGACAATCCTGAACTCGCCTATGCTGTAGCCTTCGAGCCTTCCGGCAATCCCCATGCACCATCTGCGCGCTTCTTCAACGCCTGCTACTTCAAGGTCAAAATCCAGGTCTTCGGAGAACCTCTGCATCCCGCCAAGGTATATCTTGTTCAACGCGGTTCCGCCCTTGAAGACCGTCTTTTCGGATTTGGCAATCATCGCGGTCATCTGGCCGAGAACCTCGAAAACGTGGAATTCCTTCACCACGTACTGCAATGGCAGGCCGTGCTGCGTTGCAATCGTCCTGCAAACCTCAAGGTTCAGTTGCATATCATCCCCCCAACACCTCTTTCTTGACCGCATTCACTCTTGCTGCCGCCTTTCTTCCCGCAGGCGCATAGCTGTCAAATTCTCTCCACTCCTCATCGCTAAGCCGCGCGCTCCTATACGCCTGCACCAGCTTCTCCATCGGAACAGAGTAACGCGGCAGATAAGCGCAGTCAAAAAGCGTCTTGGCCCGGCTTGAGACGACGTATGGGCCTTTCCTCTCGAAGCCGACCGCCTTTTCCTTGAGCGCAACAGCCCTGAACTCATATTCGCCGATTTTTTTCATAGCAGAGACATTGGTTGTGACCACAGTGATGGTGAAGGGAACCTCAGTAATCAGTTTGTGCAGGTATAATGCAGAAGAGAACCCGAGATAACCGTTAAATGCCGATTGGGCGCAGGCAAACGCGTCCCTCATGGGGCTTGCAGAATACACCCCGCGTTTGAGCCGGATTATCCTGCCGCTCTTCCCAAGACGGCTCAGGATGGTCCTGAGGCTCTTCGCTCCGCACAGTCCAAGGCTTTTAAGCACATCCAGGCTCGCAATACCTGCTGGCGAGTTTTCCACTGCTTGCAGTATCTTCAGTGAAACGGAATCAAGCATAATCTCAACATATGATAATAAACAAATTGTTTATTTAAGCCTTTCTATTTGTCTTTTCAATCAGTTTCCATGGCAATAGGCTACACAACAATATATTTTTAAACACTTAGTAACACAATCTAAACCATGGACAATGCCCAGACAGCCAGAGTCCCAGCCACCCAGATGGTCCCAGCCCTTTCCATGGCCAACCGATTTGGGAAATACAAGCCTATGGAAGAGAAGGCAGTGAGGAAAGTCGAGGTTGTAGGCGACGAGCTTAGCTATCTCAGGCAAAGACGCGAGATGCTCCGAAGCATGACTCCGGAGCAGGTTCTTCAGGTGATTGAATTCCATGAAAATTTGAATGTCTTCCAAGCGCTTGAGCTTGCCAAAAAAGAGAAAAAACTGATAGTCCCGAACGATGTGCATGACAGGATTCTGACTGAAACTAAAGTGGAGTATTCGGCATGGGTAGGGACTGCTGTAATCTATGAAGCCCCAGATGCGCCTTTCAAAGATAGGGTCGTCTATGCCTGGGAAGATAACGAAGTGGAGTATGCAACCACTTTCAATATCCCGCAGCAGTTCAGAGGAAAGACAAACTGCGCCCTTGTGGTGGAACACCCCGATTTTCAATTCATCAGCCTAGGAGACAATAAGTTCCAGCTCAAGGCCGCTGAAGGAAGCGTCAGTCTGCTTGAACACTTTTCCAATAAGAGTGATGAGTGGTATAAGTATGACAAACGGTTCAGGATTCCGACAGGCACTCCAAAAAATAAGACTGATTCAACCAGATGGCTTTGGAGACAGGGTAATGGGTATGTGGGCCTTGTTGCCCGTGGCTTCGGCGGCTACGACGTCAGGCGGGGTGTCGCCCTCGACTATGCGCCGTCCGGTGCGTTTGGGGTGGCCGTTTTTTGAAAAGTGATTCTTATGCCTGAACCGACACTAGCGAGACGGAAAGAAGTTGCGCATGTCCCAGCCCTTTCCATGGCCAACCGATTTGGGAAATACAAGCCTATGGAAGAGAAAGCGGTC
>JACCLH010000014.1 GCA_013425375.1 Microcaldota archaeon
CGGCGCACCGGTTACCGACTATTTATCTCAGCACAAAAATAGATGCATTGGGGAAAATCTGGCTTTTCCCCAAACCCCTTACCATTGGTTGCGCTCTTACGCCCCAGCTTAAAAGCTGCGGATAGTCGCGCAACTTAATTCTATTTTCATTGCAATGCGTGTGTTCTTCTTTATGAAGTCTTCGGCTTCCTTTAAATTTTCCAAGATGGTGGCCCTAACGATTCTTGAATCGATTATGTCGACTGGCTGGTTCCCTTTGAATCGTACAAGCTTTACTTCGTTTTGTGGCAAGTATCTGGCGGGTTCTTTCGCAAAGAACAATACCGCAGTATTCTTTAGCCATAAGTCACCGCTCGTGCTCAGCAACCCCAAATTGAACAGGTACTCCTGGGCTTTCGTTTCGTCAAAAGCAAATTCCGGAGACCGTTTCTTTATGAAGTCACGTATTTTGTTTATATCCATGTCTCCGAGCTTTGCTTGCGAGCGCGACTCATCAAAAGATAGGATATGTCGATTAATTAGGTAATCCTGGAGTGTCCGGCCTTCCAGTTTGGTATTCATGCTTCCAGCACGGTAATATACAATCCCTCCGAAAGTGCAAAACGCACCCTGCCCGATCGGGTATATCTCGCACACTGCTGTTTTCTTTCCCCCTTTTTCCTCGACAAAAATCTTATGAAAAGGAATCGGAGAAACCTGCTGTATGGCACCTTCAAGCCGCTGTTGCAATGAATCAAGCTCTTTATCCGAGACGCCAACGATCTTACCATCATCGCCTGTTCCGATGACTATTTTGCCACCTGAAGCATTGGCAAAAGCGCACGCCGTCTTGCTGATTTCTTTGAAGTTATCTACTGAGCGTTTGAGCTCCAAACCTTGGCTTTCCGTGTTCATGGCATCCACCAGTATCATAAATTATTGTAATATAATAATACTTAATAATATTTAAAGATATCTTTGGACATAAATGTGCTGATGCGGCAGATAAAATGGTGGCATTGACCAATTATAATCATTTAGTGCACATGCCTTGGCCAGAAACGCCTTCCATATGCAGTAACGCTCCGACGTAGCCCAAAAAAGGTCCGATTTTCAATGTCGGAGTAGCCTTAGGAGCCGGCGTTTTGGCTCAGGGAAAATGGCCCGCCGGGCGCAAAATCCGCAGGATTTTGTGCGCGTTGGAAATCCGGTGGGATTTCCAATACAAGAACGAAGTTCCCGCGAGGGCTATGCTTATTTTTGTTTGCCTCTGAACGCGGGTTCCGGGATTTCTGGTTTTTTATTTCCTCCGATAGAACGCCCCGAGCACCAGCAATCCCAGCAGGAACGACGGCCCGCAGCATGAGGACGAGCTATCCGAGGGTGGGTTATTCATGTATTGCGCCATGCAGTTGCCTGCGGCATCAAAGCACTGGGAATCGCAGTCCGCAAGGCTCTGCCCCTGGCCCATGCAGGAACCCACGCAGGAGCTATATCCCTGGGAGCATCCAGAACCCGGAGCCACGCAATCCATGACCCCGACATTGCACTGCAGGCTGCACTGGTCATAGGCCTGGGTTATGGCAGCATTGTCTTCAGTGTTGCAGACATAGGCGTCTGCGGTCTCTGAGAACGCCCCGCCCGCGCTGGAGCAGCATGACGCCTTGCAGCTGGTTTCCTGCGTGCCGCAGGCATCCATATCCTGCGCGAAACCGAGCCCCACCACTGCGAGCGATAATATGGCGAATATCCAATATCTCATATGAGCACCGGACGGAGAACGAAGACAAGATTAAAAAATCAGTATTGCTTTGCCGCATAAAGGTATATCGTGGCCTTGTTGCCGCAGGAGATACACTTCTTGCCTTCTGGCTTGGCATCAGAACCGAACAACGAGCCGCGGATATTAGCCTGCACCTTGTCCTTCACTATGTCCGCGCACTTCTCGGCTTCCATACCATCGGTGCAGAACGGCACGCGGACAAAGCCATGGAGCTCAAGCTTCTTCCCGAGCTCATCCATGTCTTCTGCGAATGACAGTTTGTCAGAGAACCATTTGTCTGCCCTTGCCCTCAATGTCTTGTCTATGGAGCCGGCTATCTCGCCGAGCTTCGCATCCACCTCGCTGGTCTTCACCTTGATTTTCTCCCCTGTATCCCTTCGGACGACCACCACGCTGTCTGCTTCCACATCGCGCATGCCGATTTCTATGCGGAGCGGCACGCCCTTCATCTCCCATTGGTTGTACTTGAAGCCTGGTGTGTTGTCTGAATCATCTATCTTCACGAAGAAGCAGCAGCCGATGGCATTCGCGACTTCCTTGCACCTTTGCATCACCTTCTCCCGGGTCTCCTCTTTTATTATAGGGACGATGACCACCTGAAGCGGAGCCAGTCGCACAGGAAGGACAAGGCCTTTGTCATCGCCATGGGTCGCTATCACCGCTGCGTAGATGCGCGATATCGCCGGCCCATAGCAGGTCTGCCATACATATTCCTCTTTGCCCTTGTCGTCTGTGTATTTTATGCCGAACGCCTTGGAGAAGTTCTGTCCGAGCATGTGCGTTGAAGGCAATTGAAGAGCGCGCCCGTCAGGCATGAGCGTGTCTGCCGCATAGGTATCCTCTGCTCCAGCGAACTTGTCCCATTGCGGCCTCTTGAAGAACAGGAATGGCACGCAGAAGTGTCCATGGATGACCTCTTCGGCCATCTCCATGTCCTCGCGCACCTGGGCCATGGCCTGCTCCCTTGTGGCGAAGCAGTCATGGGCTTCTATCCAGTGGAACTCCCTGCTCCGGATGAACGGCTTTGTCGCTTTCGTTTCGTGACGCCACACCTGGCAGCGCTGGTATATCTTGAGCGGCAGGTCCTTCACGCCGTGTATCCACAGGGCGTACATGGTGTACATCGCGGTCTCGCTGGTGGGCCTCATGGCGTACCTCTCCTCCAGCTTGGTATCACCCGCGTGGGTGACCCAGAAGACCTCTGGAATGAATCCCTTGACATGCTCGCCCTCCCGCGTGAAATATTCCTCAGGTATCAGCGCAGGGAAAAGCGCGGGCACATGGCCGCGGGATTCCACAGCCTGCTCGTACATCGCGTACATGCGGTTCATGGACATGACCGCCCATGGCATGAAGACCACGAAACCCTTTATGCCATAGCGCAGGTCGCACAGCTGGGCGTCTTTGGTTATTGTGTTGTACCACTCCGAGAAATCAGACTTCTTGATGTTCATAGGAACAACGACTCCACGCTTTTTATCATGCTGAAAAGATTCTCCATTCCGGTGCTGGCTGCCAGGACAACGAGCACGAGCGCTGCTGACAGTATGAGCGCCACTGCCAGGTTGCCTTTCTTAAGCTCTGCCAGCTCCTCAAGGTCAGGGGTTATCCTGTCTATCAGGTTTATCGTCAGGTATATCAGGACTATGGCGGACAGCAGGCCGGCCAGGTAGTTGACCAGGGTGAACAGCAGCAGGACCACCAGCTGGGTGGCAGGAAGGCCCATGTCGTTCTGGATGGGATAGACGATTTCGGCTATGCGCGGTCCGATGAGGAGCATCATGGAGATCATGACCGCTGCGTAGAGCAGTCCGACAGCCGCATTGCCCTTCTTTATCTCCTTCCACTCGTCTATGCCGCTGGTGAGCCTGTCCAACAGGCCCATGCCTGTATAAAGCGCGCCTGCAGAGAAGACCAGGGCAGTGATTATGCCTATGAGCATCCTTGCCAAATCCAATCCTATCTGAGCCAACAATTCCATAGGTAGTGATAGGGGCGGTGCAAATTAAAACCATTCTCCTGCTCCTCGGGGCATTTCTCCCGCACACCAAGGACTCGCGGACAGCCGGAGCACGCAGGCCGCGAGAGCCGAGGAATTGATTTTAAACCGCACCCTGTATCAGGAGCCGCCCGCGTACGGCACCGGAAAACAGCGTCTGACGGCGTGGCCATTGAAGAGCACTGGTCCACGCCACCTTGTGGGGTGGAGAAAGGTATCTGATGGCCTGGGAATGTGTTTATAATCCGCAACACACTATTCCAACTCATGGCGGACGAGGAAGGATTCCTTCACAGCTGCGAGGAGGCGAGGCGCACCGCTTTCTCTTTCAATGACCCGCTCGTAGTGCACCACTATGACAGTGTCACCGGGGACGCGGAAGTGATGGTTGCTGGAGGGGGGCTAAGAGGAAGGGAAACACTGTCCAGACTATTTGATAAAGAAGCAAAAAGATTTAGAGTGCGCACGCGCGAAGACGGTAAGGAAGTCGTCAAACCGGAGAGCGTGCGCGTCCTTTCGCTGGGAAGAGACGGCAGGATAAAGTACTCCAGAGTAAATGGGTTAATCAGACGCAAGACAAAGAAACAGATTTATTCAATTAAGAGCTGCCTGTGCGAAGTGAAAGTAACCGCGGATCATTGCCTCATATCTCTTGTCAATGATAAGGTGCGGGCCGTGAAACCATCGAAGGCCGGCTTCATAGCCATGCCAAGAAACTATCCGGATTCTGGGCATAACCCGGTAATCGACCTCATAGAGAACAATCTTGTGGCAAGGCACAAGCAGATAGAATACCGAGGCAAGAAGTTGTACTACATTCCAAATAAAAAAATTCGGAGAAAGCTGGAATCCAGATTAAAGTTTGATGAGAAACTCATGTGCTTTTTCGGACTTTGGATTGCGGATGGCTGTTTTATGCACTTCCCTGGAAGAGAGGGAATCAGGCTCTCCTGCTACGACCACCCCGCCACAAAAAGCGTCATTGATGAAATCTTTTCTGTTTTCGGTGCAACACCAGTTGTCACGGATGAAGGAATCACAGCTGTGGTATGCAATAAAACACTGTATAATTTGATGAAGTACCTGGGCTTCATTGACGGGTCGGACAAAAAACTGATTCCTGGCTGGATATTCGGGACAAGAAAAAAACTAATCGCTGCATTTTTAAGAGGATATTTTTCCGGAGACGGAACGGTAAGTAAGGGAGACGTTAATGCAACGACGTATTCAAGGCTGCTAGCGAAAGAGATAGTTTCCCTTCTTCTTTTTTTTGGAGTCCGGGCAAAAGTCAGAAAGGAGAGTACTGGCCATAAAATAAGCATAAATTCAATCGCCCAGAAGAAAATTTTTCTGGAGGAGATAGGATTCCTTCAGAATGAAAAAAATTCGAAAGTTATTGCAGCAGGTCCAGGGCGCTCCAATTATCCGGAATATGTTCCCATATCGGAAAAACTTCTTGGTGCAATTCGCAAATACCTTCCAAAAAACATGAGATGCCAGGCAAGACGAATTCTTAGGAGTGGCACACACCCCACAAGAGCGTTTCTGACAAAAGCACTTGAAACGGTTCCAAATAAACTGAAAAAAACCATAAAGGAAATCCTCACGCCAGATGTATATTGGGAGCCATTTGCATTGACAAGACTTCCGAAAAAATTACAGTACGTCTATGACATCGAAACTGAAGAGGGGAATTTCATTTGTGAAAATATTGTGCTTAAAAACAGCGACGGCCTGAGCTCAGGGGCGCTTGTCGCAGGCGCATTCATAAAAGAGGGGAAGAAGTTCAGGCGCGAGTGCATAAAGAAGCTGGATGACCTGGCCATAGAAAGATATGCGAAGGAGAAGGAAACCATATTCGTTGACCTGGGCGGCGGCAACAAAAGGGTGAACGAGCTGAAGGACGTTCTTATAATAGACCATCATCAGACCACCGGAATAGAGAAACCGCAGGCCAATCCGATGCTGCACGGGATTGACGGCGGCGACGAACTGAGCGCCGCAGGCACTGCCTATTGCGTGTTCAGGGTGCATCCTGACCTTGCCATTGTCGGGGCCATGGGCGATATGCAATCCCCGCTCAGGGGCATGAACCGCTGGGTGCTTGAACGCGGGGTGGAGAGCGGAGAGGTCAAAGTGGAGGATGACCTGCGTTTCTACGGAAGATACTGCAGGCCGCTTGTCCAGTTCCTTGCCTATTGCGACGACCCATATCTGCCAGGCATAAGCTACCGCGAGGACAAGGCTGCGGAACTGCTCAACGATGCAGGGATAAAGACTGAGACTGGCGGGAAGATGCGGGTGTACGCTGATTTGTCTGTGGAAGAGAAGCGCACGCTCATAAGCGCCATAGCAAGGATGCTGATAAACGCCAACCAGCTGAAGAAGGCAGAGGAGCTGATAGGCGAGAGCTGCATATTCCCGAAACGGCCGCACAATGAGGCGTTCGAAGCGAACGAATTCAGCACCATGCTCAACGCATGCGGCCGCCATTCCCAGCCTGATGTCGGGGTACGGGTATGCCTCGGGGAGGAGAAGGCCTATGATGAGGCGCGGGTGCTGCTCCAGTTGCACAGGAGGATGCTGAGGGAAGGGATAAGCTATGCCACATCGCATGTGCAGGACCTGGGCGCTTTCTATTTCCTTGACGGACGGAATATCATAGACGAGGGGATAGTAGGGACAGTCTGCGGCATGGCATTGCAGCAGAGGTGGGCCAAACCCATAATCGGAATATCCTCAGGGGAGAATGAGACAGTGAAGATATCAGGCAGGGCGCCGCGAGCGCTTGTGAACGCAGGCATGAATCTCGGCGACCTGATGACAAAATCCACCGCGGCAGTAGGCGGGGTCGGAGGCGGCCACAGGATAGCCGCGGGTGCTTCCATACCGAAAGACAGGCTGAATGAGTTCCTTGTCTTCTCAGGGGGGTATATATCAGAGAAATGCCGCCATGATGCGCTCCGCTGATAGTCGTAAGGATGACACTAAGGTTTAAAAGCATGTCATCCATTTCATTTTCTCAATGAAGACCCTCACTTGCAAGAAGGAACCCACCTACATCAAGCGGGAGACGATTAAGGTGGCTGTTCCGCTCGTAGAGCATATCCACCACGAGCGCAAGCCAATCCAGAGAGTATTCCTCAACCGCCGTTCCCCATGGCGCAGGTACTACTATGCGAAAAGAGGCCGGGGGAAAAACGGCATGGCAGAGCGGGCGATAAGCGGCAGCGGATGGAACTGGTATAGGACGCATGGGAAACTGGGTATGCCATCCAGACATGAGGAGCATCATGCATTAATCGCGATACCGAAAACCAGACACAGGACTGGCAAAGCGGAAAACAAGCTGATAAACACGGATGTCCCGAAAGCGCCAACCTGCCATGCGAAAAGAGCGCAGCCAGCAATCACGGCAGTTAGAACAGAAACACACCAACCAAAAACAAAAACCCGGAACCCCGAAAGCGCGAATGCAGAAACAACAAAAACAATGGAACCGCCCTTTTCCGTACCTGATATGGCCGGTCTAAGAAATGCAGGGACACAGAATATTGAAAATGCTGCAGGTGTGATTCCATCCGCTTCGTCCGGGGAGATGCAGAAAACAAGAACGTATTCTGCAGGGATTATGGCAAGGACGCGGGAGGAAGGGCAAACTCAAACCGTTCCGTCATATTCAAGGAGGGAAACCGGCCGCAGGAGGGATTTGTCCGCTGGTACCACGATGGCTCCGGGCATATGGACGCCGAATGCTGTGATAAGCGCAATCGCAGGGGCGCTCAGGACAGCATATGACAATCTATCGACCGATGGTCCGCCAGCGGCAAACGAAGTTGCAGCACCGCAAATAGGCAATGCTGAAGCTCCGCCAGTTATATGCAACATTCCTGGAGGCGTGATGGCTTCGACCCAGCAGGCAAAAGCGCCTCAGTATAAAAACAGCGCTCTAGGCGAAGTCGCGATTCAAAAAGCAGAACAACCAGGTCCGGAAACGCAATCAGTGGCATCGGACAGAGCAGGAAGCATCTCTTTGAAAGATGGCGCATCAGTCCCAATCCAGGCATCGGATGGCCGGGCCGGGAAGATATCCAAAGGTCCCGGCTACATAAGCTCGATTCAGAGAAAAACAGTGCAGCTCAAAACCACCCAGGGAGCTGCCGACCTGCCCCAGTGACTAGAAATTCCCCTTATAATGGTATATCTGCCAGTCGTCGGCGTATTCTTTATCCCCATAGGGCGCCATGAGCTCCATTTTGGAAGACCATAGCCTCTGCCTTAGCTGCTCGAAAAGTTCCGGGAACGCCCTCTTGAAATCCAGGTATATGCTGAAACATTCGATGTGGAAATCCCTCGGGCTGATTTCGTACTTCTGTGTGATGTCAAGCTTGTTTTTTATGTGGCGCTCATAGAAAGCGAGTAGACTGCGGGTGAGGCCTTCCTTGGACTTGGCATCATCAATGCTCTCCAGGATTATGTCCGGCCCGTATCTCGCCACGGCCGAGATGAAGAAAAGCGCTGAAAGCACGCTGGTCGTCTGCAGATCCTTGTCCTCTTGCGGATAGCTCCCGAACATCGAAACCATTAGTCGCTGGGCTCCATCCAGTTCCTTACGTATATTGGCAGCCACCACCGTGTGGATACTGAGCCACTCATCTGGCTCTTTTACGCCGCTTGCCAGGAGATCAGCGCAGCGCTCCTCAGAATTCCTCATCCTGAATAGCGATGTCTGCTGATATGGCTCGAGGGCGTTGAGCAGGTTGTGACCTGCCTTTCTCATCTCGTCGAGCTGCCCGATAAGCGCTGGGGGGAGCTGTTCGCGCGTCGCATTTGACCGGAAGAATTTGACCACCAGGTTCTGGGCGCGGTCCACTGCGGGCGGTGGGCCGGCTAGGATTTCTGCGAGATCGATCCCTTGGCGCGGTGGTGTCATGGATATAATACGCTGCCACAATTAAAAAATCTGAGTGAACCGGGTTTTGCGCAGGGCGGAACGACTGGCGGCGCAACCAATATATATTAGGAGAAACAATATTCCCGTTTATAAATATTGACGGCGGTGGATTGATATGCCGAAACGACCTGCCAATCAGAGCGCTACTGCAGCACCATTGGAAGATTTATCAGAAACCAATGTCGATGACGTTGAGAAGGAAGCCATAGAGAAGGTGAACCGGACCATAACCGTACTGGAAGGCGCCCTCGCGACCTGGGACGCCGCCAAGGAAAAACCCATAGACCTGAAAGACAGATTCTCGCGATATAAGCAGTTCCACGATGCGCTCGCCACTTGGGAGACCAAAGCACTCAAATCCAGAGGAAAGCAAGAGGATTTCAACACGCGGGTGCAGAGGCTCAGGGAATTCGTGGATATCTGCTACGCTTACGCATAAGGTGGAGGATTTGACAGCGCAGAAGACAGCATCCGAGAAGGCTGCAGAGAGCGCAGAAGACGCCATACGCGGGCTGATGCCGACCGCAGCCCAGGCCGCGCTTATACCAAGACCAGGCATGCCAGGCAGTGTGGTTGAGAGCGCAGCTGTGCGCAGGGGAGACCAGAATGCTCATAAGACATCTGATGAGCTGAAGGGCTATGCTAAATCAATAAGCCATGCCGTGGACGCAGCGCTTCCCTTTGATGTGAAGAGCGCGAGGAGGGAGATGGAAGGCAGGCTCTCCCCTGAAGCCAGGGCGAAATATGGGGAGGAGATCAGGGCGGTAGAGGACCTTGCCGTGCAAGCCGCACGGGCGAGGAAGGCAGCCGACAGCGAAGGTGCCAGCGCATACGAGGCCACGGCGCGTAAGGCCGTGGACACGCTTGAACGTGTGGGTGGGATATCAGAACGGCTGCATGCCATGGGCGCGCCCCCTGCGATGGAAACGAACGTACGCGACGCTTTCTGGAGCACTATCCGCGAGGGCGGAAATGAGGCAGAGACCGCCATCATGCGGAGATGGGCGGACATGACGCTCAAGAACGCAGAACTTTACACAGGATATCAGGACATCATGAAGAGGCCTGACGCGCCCCTTGCCGGATGGATTGGCAAGGAACTCGGCCAGACGCTGCAGATGCCGATGGATCTCCAGGTGCCGATGGAGACACTGAAGATGCGGTCGGACCGCCTGGACATGATGGAGCTGAAGCTTGCCAACTTCCGCTCTTTCGAGGCAAAGCCCAAGCCCGGCGGCTACTCAGACTCGGACCTCCAGCTCAGCGAGAGGGAGCTGCTGAGTGAGAACATAAGACGCACGGAAGGATTGGTTAGAAGCCTGCTCGACAACGCGAACTTCGGCCAGTTGCCTGTTGAAATCAGGGAGCGGGCCGAGAAGAGCAACTGGTTCCTGGAACGCGCAGCGCAGCTTGAGAAGACCGACGATGCGAAAGCTGCAGCCATATATCTGAAGGCAGGGGCATTCCTGCTCGCGAACCTGGAGACCGAAGCTCCTGCCGGCTCTGCGACAGCTGCAGCCTTTGACAAACTATCTGCAGTGATGAAGGAGGACATGGCAGAGAACCTGAAGACTCCGGCAAGCACGGACAGGGCTGCTGGAGAAATCAGCCAAAGTTTCAACAATGTACCGCGGGAGAGCGAGATCCAGGCCAACGCTGCTGCTATCGCGGCAACGAGGAAGGAAGCGCAGGCCAAGAGGAAATATTCAGATGAGGAAAAAGGCTTCATCAGCCAGAACCTTGAGCGGGCTGAAGAGCTCAACCAGAGGGCCGCGGCCGATTTGGCCAAGGGCGATACTAGAGAGGCGGCCAACAGCCTTCTGCTGTCAATGGACTTGTTTGCTACCACCAAACAATATGCGAAGGCGCTGGATGAAAGGAAGGCGATGCTCCTTCCGGTCGCTTCTGTGCGTGCAGAATTCAAAGAGCTTGAAGGAAGCGCTGATGCCGCCATAGCCAGGATGAAGGATGCTGTGCACAGGATGGCCAGCCTGGACCCTGCGATGGAAAGGGCGGCGCTGGTGCAGCAACTCGAAGGCATAGGTGAAGAAACCAGTGCGGCCCTCGCGGATGCGCAGGAAGCCAAGGTAAGAAGCCAGCTGCTGGGGCTCAATGCCACACGCAAGGGCTATGGAGAAACGGTTAGCGCAAGGCTGGATAGGGTATCCAAGACCGCTGAGGAGCTGATAAACAAAGGCGGATACGAAAGGGCGGAGGGCCTTATCAGGCTCGGTCTTGCCTACAAAGAATCGCACGATAGTTATCACTATAAGGGCCTCGCGAACAAAGGGGAGACGCTGCTCCAAACAGAGAAAAGGCTGCGGGAAAGCGGAAAAATATCTGTCCAAAACGACATCCTCCGTACCGCCAGAACGAAGCTGGCAGGCGTATTGGACCAGCTCTGCCCGCCTGAAGGCGCTGAGGCGACGATGTCCCCGGACAAACTGAAGGCAGAGATAACTGAAGCCACAAACATTATCCGCGATGTGAAGCAAGGCGCTGCCCATGCCCAGGAGGCTAGATGGAAGCAGGCCGTTATGGTTGTCGCTCTCGGAGACAATCAGGAAACAAAGCCAGACATATCACAGAGCGACAGTGTCATCGCCGAGATGGGTGGGGCTGCCCTCCAGGGCAAAATCAGAAGAGACCTTGATGAGAAGCTGGATGGCCACCTCAATAGCGAGAGGAATGCCTACCTCGCCACGCTGACGGTCCCGGCGAAGATGGAGGCGATCAAGGCGAACATTGTCACTATAGACGGGCTAAGGGAGGAGATACGTGGGAAGAGGCAGGACCTGAAACAGCTCAACGAAGATATGGATAACAAGATGACCGGCAAGCCGGAGATAGACAGGGCAGCAGGCGCGATAAGCTACGCATGCCACGCGACTTCTGATGAGCTTGCTCAGGCGTCTCTGAAGCTTCTCCCCCTGCGTAATGACGGCGCACTGCTTCTGCGCGAGGGCAAAAACGCGCCAGCCGGCAAAGTCTCAGAGGTTCTGGATGCCCAGGGCAGAGCCATAGCTGAGGCAGACGGCTTGCTGAGGAAAGCCGGCGGCGTGCAGGCGATAGGAAAGAGCGGATTGGCGCACCTGGACACATACGAGGCTGCCGGCTCAGGACCGACAGGGCGCGTGCAGAGGCATCAGCTGGAATTCTCAATCAGCGAGCTCGGGGGCAGCCTTGAAAGCCTGAATGACGGCAAACCCGAAGAGGCGGCTGACAGGTTCGCGAATGCGCAGGTGAAATACTTCACGACGCTGGGAGTGGCAAGGGAGGTCATGCCCAATGATGCGGAACTTGTCTCTTACACCCGCACGGCAAAGGATGCGTTCACGGTGCTTACAGGCACCAAGAAAGGCGACGCGTCAGTTGCGACCATGCGGCTTGACGGGGAGTATGCCCTTGCAACCACTGAGGTGAGGGG
>JACCLH010000073.1 GCA_013425375.1 Microcaldota archaeon
GATTCCACAGCGTTTACGACCATCCAGTAGACCAGATAGGACAGCACCAGGATGAACGGGAAATATTTCATCCCCTGGTCCTTGGAGCCTGTCCGTATCACACTGACTATGAACGATGATATGAGCGCCGTCACGAATATCATCGGCACGCTGAACCAGAAGAAATCCGAAGAGCTTATGGCCGGCCCTGCGAACTTGAAGGCCGAGAACGTGGAGAACACGCCCCCTGCCGAGGCAGACACGCTGCCTGCCTGGGGTCCGAGCCTCTCGAACACCTCTATGAGCTTGGACGCCACGGCGAACAGGAACGGCGCCCCGATTACAGAGGCGAAAAGCACGAATATCTCGTAGAGCACCAGCGACGCGGCTATCTCCTTCTTCATTATTATGTTGTTCCTGACGTCCTCGGCGGTCCGCTCCAGCACGCTGGTCAGCTCGCCTCCTGTGGCCGACGCCTGCTTGAGCAGCAGTATGGTGCGCTTGAACACCCTGGAGTCGAACCTGGCGCCAAGCTGGTCAAGGGTGCTCCCCAGGCTCTGGCCGCTGAACGAGCTCTTTATCCTGGTTTTCACCTCTGTTGAAAGCAGCCCGAACTCCGGCTTGGCAGAATACCACATCGCCTGGTCCAGGGTCATGCCTGCCTTTATGTTGGAAGCCACCAGGGTCAGGAAGTCCGGCAGGACAGCCTCCAGCTTGCTCCTGCGGTCGTCGGCCTTCATCAGCATGTAGCTGGTTATGAGCGCCATGGTGCCGAAATAGACGCCGAAGAACGAAAGTATCAGCACCAGCAGGCCTATGAGCGGGAACGGGAAGTCCACGAACTGCTTCACGCCGTTGGTTATCATGTCGGCAGTGGGCTGGTAGAGCAGCAGGAACAGGGTCAGGACTATGGTTATGACCACGACATTTATGCTCACATAGCCTGCGAACGAATCCGCGGCCATGTTGACGCCCGCGCTGTTGAGGTCCTTCTCCATGGTCTTTATGCGTTCGCGGCTGAAGAACAGCCTTCCAGCGGTTTCGAACAGGTTCTCGTTTGCCATGGGCGTCACCTATATGAGATACTTGGGCCTGGAGCTTTCTATGAACCCCAGGAACAGGAACTGGATGAGAGACACTATCACGAACACTATCGGCAGGATTATCGGCGGGAATCCTCCGCCGCCCATGGCCGAAAGTATCACCGTGGTCAGCACCACACCCAGCGTCGGGATTATTATCCCGAACACCATGTAGAACATCACCACAGGGGTGAGCTTCTGGCTGTACTCCTTGAGCGATATCAGCTGCTCCTTGGATATCTGGTCCAGCACGTTCTCCAGCGAGCTTCCCACGTCCGCGCCGCTGGACAGCGAGTTGGTTATCTGTATCAGCATCCTTGTGAAATACTTGGACGGGTTGTACTGCACCACGTCCCTTATCGCTTGGCCGACCGGCACGCCGAGCACCACCTGATCAACTATCTTGGCGAACTCCTTGCTCACGGCGCCATAGCCGGTGCTGGCGCCCACGAATGTGTCGAACAGAGGCATGCCTGACTTGAGCGCTATGGTGATGTGCCTTCCGGCGAAAACTATCTCATAGTCCATCTCCCTCTGGCGCCTTATGATGGCCGCCTCGGGGTAGAGCATCAGGTAGGCGAACACGGCCACCGGCATCACGACCAGCGGGGCCACAGCAACCACCAGGAACATCACGATATCGTTCTCAAGGAAGAAACCCAGCCTCTCCATGAGCAGTATGTACCCCAGGATGAGCAGGCCGGCTGATATGAGCAGGGTGGACGAGACGGTCCTCTCCAGGAAATCCACAGTGTTGTCGTCCATGTCTGCCGTCTTGAGCTTCTTCTTCAGGTCCGGGAACCTGGGCGCCAGAAGCTCTGCCACCGGAGTGAGCAGCCCCTTCTTCTTCGCTGCCTTGGCTTCCGCTTTGATGACCATCATCAGTCCCCCATCTTCCCGAAGAATTTCTTCACCATGGTGTCGCTCATGCCCTTATCCTTGGCCATGAGCTGCTTGGCCCTCAGCAGGGCCTCGGCCTTGGCCAGCTGTTTCCTCTCATATCTCTTGTAGTATTCGGCGTCCTTGGTGTGGAGGTAATAGAGCATGGTGCCCTCGTCTGTCTCGTTTATCTCCGCCACCAGGTCCTGCGCCTTCGCTTCGCTGGCCGCAGGCTTCTCCTCCTCTTTCTTCAGGATGTCCGTGCCTGTCTTCTCCACCAGGTTGTCTATGTCCCGGACTATCATGTCCCTGACCGATGCGAACTCGTTCTCATATCCCTTTTTGACCGAGTCCAGCCTCTCCTCTGCCGCCTTCCGCGTCTCCTTCTCCTGCTCATCCAGGGAATCCCTGAGCTTCTCCATCTCCGCGATGTGCTTCTTGGCTGTGAAGTCCTTGTACTTCCTGATGACGTCCGGCAGCTGCTCTGCCAGCATGGTCACCGAGAAGCTGAAGCTGTCGAATATCTTCTTCCTATGGACCGCGTCGTCAGTGGTCGCTATGTCGTCGTAGAACTTCCTCTTGACCTCTTCCACCTGCTTCTTGTAGGAATCTATTATGCTGTCCTTGGTATGCGCGAGCTCTGCCTGCTCGGAGGCCAGCAGGGACTGGAATATCCTCGCATTGGTGCTGTCCTCCTTTTTCTTCTTCGCGCCTGGCACCACCTTGGCGCCTGCCAGCATGTTCTTCAGCGCTGTTATCTGGAGCTTTATCTCTTCCCTCCTGGAGGTGATTTTCTCCTTGAACAGCTGCTTTGTCAGCTCGAGCATCTTCTTCTTGATTGTCGCCTCGTCCGCTTTCTCCCCCAGCGTCGACGCTATCTGCTCCTTTATCTGCGCGTATCTCCTGGAGGCCGCCAGGTCCGGGCTCTCCTTGAGGGCTGGCGGCACTGTGGCCACGATGACCTTCCGCTCCAGAGGCACCTCCACCTTCGGTCCCTCTTCCCTGGCCAGTGTCCTGGCCATGGGCCTTTCAGGCGGCTTCTGCACTGCAGGTGCCGGGGCGGCCTTCTCTCCAACTGCCGCTTCCTTTTCCTCTTTCTCCTCCCCGGCCTCCTCTTTTTCCGGCTCTATCTCCGGGGCCTTGACCTCAGGCTTCTCTACCTCTATCTTCTCCTCTATGGCCTCCGGCGCAGCCCTCTCCTCGAACTCTATGTTGTGCGACTCCTTATGCTCTTCCTCAGGTGCCGCCGGGGCCTCCCTCTCGAGCACCATGGGCTCCTTGCCCACCTCCTCTGCCTTCTGCAGGGTGTCGGCGGTCATCTCCCTGAGCCTGCTTTCCACATCCCCGGTCTTGACCGGCTGGACAGGCTTCTCCTCCTCTGCCCTGGCCGCGAGTATGCCCATGCCTGCGGTGCTTATTATCTTCTGGTTCCTCTCGTAAAGATTGAGCATGTCATGGTATGTGAGGTCCATGTAATCCCTGGGTTCCAGGTCCATGGTCCGGGCTATGTGTATCTCGTCCTGATATGGCGCGTACTCCAGCAGCTTCTTCTCCAGCTTCCTGGCTTCTGAAACCACATCCGCAAATCCGGCATCAGCCATAATCGTCACTCTGCTATCCCATTACCGTTCTATTCCTTGCTGAACTCCAGGGCCCTGCCCTTCCTGACCGCGTCCATGACCTCTTCCGCGCTCGCGTAATAATGAGCCACCACCTGCCCGACCTGGTCCACGTCCTCGTACCCTTTCTTGACCATCCAGTCCAGGACCTCCATCTTCTCGGCTATGTCGTCATCTATCTCCTTCTCGCTCATCCCCGAGTACAGCGAAAGCGTGTCTGCGAGCGTGGTCATCCTGTTCACGCCCTTGGTCTTGTCGCTCTTGACGTCCCATCTGTATATCGTGTTGACCTCGCCTTTCTTGCTCATCTCCGCGAACTCCAGCACCCTCCTTATGTTGAATCTCCTGTGCCTGAACGTCACGACTATGCCCGAGAGCGCGTCCAGCATCGCGTGCGGGATGTTTATGGGCGGGTTGGTGAGCCTCGAGACTGTCTGCTCGGCATTGTCCGCGTGCAGCGTGGCATAGACGCTGTGGCCTGTGTGCATGGCCTCGAACATGACCTCGGCTTCCCTCTGCCTCCTTATCTCGCCCACCAGTATCCTGTCAGGCCTCTGCCTCAGGGCGTTCACCATCAGGTCCAGCATGGTCACCTCGCCCTTGCCCTCTGGGTTGGCTTCCCTGACGGTCATGGGCACCCAGTGCAGGAACGAGGGCAATGTCAGCTCCCTGGTGTCCTCTATGGTGACTATCCTCTGGTTGGCAGGTATCATCCCTGCCATGGCGTTCAGGAACGATGTCTTTCCGCTTCCTGTGCCGCCCGTGACAAGCAGCGAGAGCTCGTTCTGTATGCATACCCATATGAGCGCAGCCACATCGCTGGTCACGGTCTTGGATTTCAGGAAGCTCGTTATGGTCCAGGGGTTCCTTGAGAACTTCCTGATGGTTATCGTGTTGCCGAAGGAGGATATGGGGAAAAGGGTCGCGTTCACACGGTCGCCGCTCGGCAGATGCGCGTCCAGGGTCGGGTTGAGCACGTTTATCTGCCTGCCCACCTTCCTGGCTATCATGGACGCGTAGTCGTACACAGTCTCCTCGCTCTTGAGCTTCAGGTTGGTCTTGCACCACCCGTACTTCTTGTGGTACACCCACACCGGGTCCCGCGCGTTGTTGACCACGACCTCTTCCAGCTGCTCGTCCGATAGCAGGGCCTCCATCTCGCCCAGCCCGAGCGTCTTCTGCAGCAGGTAGACCGCCAGTATGCCTTTCTTGTCCTCGGGCAGGGAAGGGAAGTTGCGCGTGAGTATCTTCTTGGCGGCTTCCAGGAACTTGGCCTTGACATCGTCGAACTTCTTCGGGTCCAGCATCTCGCTGATATCCAGCTTGACCTCGCTGACCAGCTCGCCCTTGAGCTTGGTATCCAGTATGAGCTTTGTGCCTTCTGCTATGCCAGGTATGGTGAACTCGTATCTGGGCACGAAATCGGCCTTCCTCAGTATCTTGACCTCCACCGGAAGGCCTTCAGAGCTGAAATTGTACGATGAAAGCAGCACCACCTTGCCCTTTTGGGCGCCTGGGGCTGCCTCCTCAGCGCCTCCGGCCTCAGGGTCCGCGATCCTGGGCTTTACGTCTTTGATGTCTTTCGCCATGGAAAATCACCTACATACATCCTGCTGGCTGCTTTTAAATCCGGTCATTCTTCCCACAATCTCTGTATCAGTTTCTTGAGCTCGTCCCGCTTCTTGCGGAACTCCAGCTCCTCCTCTTCTGTCAGCGCGATCTGCTCGCGGATGCCTTTCTCCTTGGCAGTCACCTCGGCCGGCGGCACCGGAGCACCGCCTCCGCTCCGTATCTCCAGCAGCTTGGCCTCCCTGGAGAGCAGGGTTATCCTCTTGTTGAGGTTGTCGGACAGGGTGGCGAGCTCCTCCAGCGAGGACTTTATCTCATCCAGCATCCTCTTCTTGTCCCTTATCTCCTCTGCGACCTTGACTATGCCCTGCATCTGACCGCCTTTCAGCGACTCCTGGAGCTTCTGGGAATCCGCCCGGACGCTCTTCACCTGCTCGGCCGATTCCTGCCGTATCTTGGCCATCCTCTCCTCCATGGAATCCAGCTGCTTGTCGTATCCCTCCACAGCGGGCACTATCCTCTCCTTTATCTTCTGGAACGTGAGGTAGGTGCTCTTCTCGTCTTCAAGCGCCGCGGCCAGGGAATCAATGTCCTTCCTGAGCCGCTCCACCTTGTCATCCATCCTGTCAGTGAGCTCGGTCATCTGCTTGGCTGTGACCTGCTTGCCCCCCGCGGCCTCTATTATCTGGGACAGGGACCGGTTCTTCTCCAGCAGCGCATCCTCATCAGCTTTGAGCTTGTCCAGCTCCTGCATCACCTTGTCCTGGCTCGGGAACTTCTTGAGCACGTTCCTGGCGACATCCACAGAATCGCCCAGCCTCTCGGCCAGCTCAGCGTTCTGCCTCACCTTGTCCACGACCGCGGTGGTCTTGTCAGCCAGCTCCTCAGCCTCCTTGGTCAGGGCGGCTATCTCCTCGTGCACGTTCTTTATCTGGTCTTCCTGGCCCATGATGGCCTCGGCCACTGTCTTGAGTATCTCGGAGCTCTCATGCAGGCTCAGCATGTCCTGCCTGAGCTGGGCGTTCCGCGACCGGAGGGACGTGAAATCCTTCTGCATGGTCTCGAACTTCTTCTTTATGTCCTTCGTGGACGGCATCTGGACTTCGGCATTCGCGCTCTCCCGCTGCGCAGCCCTCTTGCGCACAGCCGCCATCTCCTCCTGCATGGCCGTGAGCTCTGCGTGCATCTTCTCGGTCTTCTCAAGCAGCTGCCCTGCAGGCGCAGCGGTCTTGCTTATACCCAGACCTGCGATCTCCTTGCGCACCGCTGCCAATGCGTTCTTCGTCTCCGCCAGCAGGGCCGCGTTCCTGGCCAGTTCCTCCTCGTATTTCACGAAGGTGTCCTGCGATATCGCTTTCGCAGCAGGCAGCGGCGCCACCGCCTTCTCCAGCTCGCTTATCTTGGAATATGTCCTTGCATAGAATTCGGCGAAAGACTTTTCCAGCTCCCCGAGCCCGCCCGTGCCCTGGGCCACTCTCCTGCTCAGCCCCTCCAGCTCTGCCTCCACCCCTTTCTTCTCCTCGTAGAAAGACTCCTTCTCGGTGGACAGCTCCTCTTCGGTCGGTTTCACCCATGCGAGGTAAAGCTTGGTGAGGCGGTATTCTATGCGCAGTATGCCTTCCTCCTCAAGGACCCTGGCCCATTCCTCCAGGGTCTCCTGGGGGATGTTCAATAGCGAGGCAGCATCCTCGAGCTCTATCCGTTGTTTTTCCTTGATGAGGCGGACGAGGGCATCCACGCCCGTGGTTATCAGTAGCTCGTCGAACTCCATAAGCTAGTATAAATTAACTATGTTAATAAACATTTTGATAGTTATACGGAATAATTGTGTGGTTGGATGGCTAAAGGCTCAGATTATAGAATAAAGAAAATTGAAAAAGGCCCCCTACAGCGGTTCAAGAACCAGAACCTGCTGATAAAGAAGTTCGGGGAGACCGGCCTCCAGGTGTACAAAGCCATCACCGGTAAAAGGACCACCAGCGAACTCCTGAAGGACCTTGGTCTTGAGAAGGATCTTTTCGACCAGATACTCACATATATGCAGGACGCAGGCATGGTGGAGCTTGAGCCGACGGCGAGCAAGCCTCGGGCCGAGGCCGTAGAGAAGCCTGAGGCCGAGGAAGAGGCTCCTGAGGAGACTGAGGAGGAGAAGCCAGGCAGGCCGCTCGAGGAGATACCTCCAGAGGAAGAGGTAGGGCAGGAAGGCGAGACGCCTCCATTGGAGGAGCAGCCCCAGGAGAAGGAGGAAGCCCCTGAAGGGGAGGCCCCTGCCGAAGAAGAGGCGCCCCCAGAGGAAGAGGAGAAACCCAAGGCCAAGAAGAAGCCAGCCAAAAAAGAGGAAGCTGCCTGGCCAGAGGAGGAAGAGATAAAGCCCATCATGCAAGACGAGTTCGCAGCCGAGGAAGAGAAGGCTGAAGAAAAGACGGCCGAAGAGGAGCCTGAAGAAGAGAAGGAAGAGACGGCTGAAGAAGAGAAACCTGCGGAAGAAGAGGAGAAAACCGGGGAGGAGCCTGAAGAAGAGAAGCCCGAGGAAGAGGCCCCTGCCGAAGAAGAGGCCCCCAAGGAAGAGCTGGAGATATCCGGCCTTGAGGAAGAGAGCGGCAAATACGAAGGCGAGGGCGAGCTCAGCCCGGTAGAGAAGATAATATCAGACAAATACGGCGACATCGGCCTGCGCGTGTATTCGCTCATAGACGGCCAGAGGACCGCAGAGGAGATAATGAAAGAGACTGGCCTCACTGAACCCAAGCTCGTGGAGATACTTGACTTCATGGACGAGCAGGGCATCATCAAGCTGGATTATCCGAAAGGCAAAGGGGCCCAGCCGCCAGCAGGATTCGCAGGCCCGCAGCAGGCGCAGGCCCCGCCCCCAGGGGCGCAGAAGGAGCCCGAGAGCTTCGGCCCGATGATAGAGGGCGAGGAGTCCCTGGATGAGGCCCGGGGCGTCCCATCGCCGGTCGAGGTCCCGATAAAGGCGCCTCTCGACATCGTCAAGTCTGTCCAGATGAAGGCCAAGATAA
Source organism: Microcaldota archaeon (assembly GCA_013425375.1). Lineage (GTDB taxonomy): Archaea > Micrarchaeota > Micrarchaeia > Anstonellales > Bilamarchaeaceae > Bilamarchaeum. The sequence goes on from JACCLH010000073.1 coordinate 8,149, forward strand.
TGCTCAAGTTCGGCGACAAGGGCAGCAAGGTCGTGGAGCAGGTGGACGGCAAGAACGACGTGATAGACATCTCGCTCAAGCTGGACATGCCTCTATATAATGTGACCGGCATGCTGTCATTCATGATGGAGAATGGCATGGTGATAATGAAGCCCATGACCAGGGCTGACGTCCGCAAGAAGTACGGTGATGATGGCTATTCTGTCTACAAGAGGTATGGCAAGGAGGGCCTGATGCTCTACGAGCTGATAGGCAAGGAGATGACCATAAAGCAGATGGCGGAGAGGATAACCACAGACAAGTCCAAGATAATAGACATGTTCATATTCATACACAAGGTCCTGGGCATAGACCTGCCGATAGACAGGGACGTGCTGTCCAAGCAATTGGGGCTTTAGCACTTAGTCTTCTTCATCCGCCTGCCGGACCGGCGTTCCTGCGTTTTTGGGTTTGGTAGGGGCGAAGACGCGGTCAAGCTGTTTCCTCTCCCACAAAGCATAATACAACCCTGAATCCGTATTCTGCAGTTCAGTCCGCTTCGTTATCCCCTTCTTCCGGACAAATCCCTGTGCGAAAGACACAAGCTCGTCATTGCTCATGTTCGAGAAGAATCCGCGCGATCTCCGCTGCTTCTGCAGTTTTTCGGCCAAAGGTTCTGCTGAAGGGCTCCGCGTTTTGTGTCCTGGTTTTTCTCTTTCGGCTGACCCTGCCATGTCCTGCCGGGGGGCTGCGCATGCGGCCGCTATAACTGCATTAAGTGCCATAAGATTATACTAAAAGTAACATTTTATAAAGAATATACAGGCTATCTAGCTTATCCTTGAGAGCGATATCCGTTCCAGCGCGAGCGGCTCTGCTTTCTCCTTTAGCTTCAGGGGCAGTTCCTCAGCATCCAATAATTTCAAAAGATTCTCGTGTTCGCGTCCCGGAAACAAAACAACCAAAAACCCGTTCGCATCGCTTCTTTCCCCGGGCGCGGTCGTCTTCATCGCGCTCGCGATATCTGTCTTCCCTGATACCCACAGCAGGAATTCGTATTTCAGCTTTTTCGCGATGTTTGTTTTGTTCGCGAACGCGCGCTGGGCGAGATGGAACGCGAGCTCTGCTTCCTCCACAGAACCTATGGCATCGCTCCTGACAGCCACAGCATCTTCCTTGTCCAGCCTGGAGAACAGGGTTTTCGCGTCCAGACCGCTCCTGAGCCTCAGAACCCGCATACCAATCTTTTAAAAGCCGTCTCGTTATAATTCTTCCGCTAATTAGAGGTAATTATATGGATCAGTATCACAGACCGCACGGCAAGAAAGTATGCGCAGGCACAGGAGGCAGAAGGCGCAAGTTCAGGGACAAGAAGCTCTCCCACATGGGCGGAGTGTTCGCAGCGACCAAAGTCTCGGACAAGGACCTGAAGGTATCTGTCAGGGGCAGGGGCGGAAGCCTCGGCGTGAAGCTCAAGAAGGCCAGCACCATAAACGTGGTCGCCAAGGACAAGATGAAGACAGTGAAGATAATCCGCGTCCTTGAGAGCCACAATCCTGAGTTCGTGCGCATGAACATAGTCACCAGAGGCACGGTGGTGGAGACCGAGCTCGGCAAGGTCCGCGTGACAAATCGCGTGGGCCAGGACGGCATAGTGAACGGCGTAATCGTATAATCCTTTCCTTTTTCCTATCCTTCTTTTCCCATCTTTCGGTCTAGGCCTCAGCAAATTGCTCGGTTTAAATCCTTTTTCTCCCTACTAAATCCGGTGATATCATGATCCGGATATTGGCTTTATGCGTATTCTCTGCTTTCCTTCTCCTTGCAGGCTGCCTCGGGCCTGGCGGGCTGCCTGACAATGCCCCCTGGCAGTCCTGCGAATGCCTCCTGATATACGACCCGGTCTGTGGTGCTGATGGGCAGACCTATGGCAATGCATGCGGCGCAGAATGTGCTGGCGTCGAGATCGTCAGCCAGGGTGAATGTGGAACCAACCAAACTAACCAGACAAATGGCACCACGAACGGAACGAACGGGACGGGCGGAACCGGAAATGGTTCGAGCGGAACTGGTGATGGTGGTGGCAACGGAAGCGGGACGGGTGGTAATGGTGGCGGGGTAGGCATGGCCAATCCGGCATCAGTATATTGCGAAGACAATGGCGGCACGCTTGAAATCCGCGAGGGCGAGGACGGCCAGTATGGTGTTTGCAAGCTCCCTGGCGGAGTGGAATGCGAAGAGTGGGCATTCTTCCGTGGCGAGTGCAATGCGACCAGCCCGACATATTGCGACAGCACTGCCGACTGCGCATGCGGAGTGCACAAGACGACCAGACAGTGCTTCTATGGCAACAAGGACTATGTTGACACATCACAGCAGTGCCCTGACTTCTGCAATGGGATAGCGGCACACCTTGAGATTGTGTGTTCCCAGCACAAATGCGTGCAGGTCCAGAAGGACTGGTGCACGGGCTACGGTGTCGATGAATGCCCTGCGGGATGTGCGGTCTGCCCGCCATGCGCCGAATGCAGCTCCATACGCTGCCAGAACGAAACAGCATGCGAGGCGCTCGGCTTCGGAAAGGACTGGTACAACTCTACGAAGGGCGGCAATTAGGTGCCCGGGCTCTGAGACAGCTGAATCATGCCCTGCAGACTGCGGCTGAATCCGATGTCTGTCCCAGAATCCCTTTTTTCTTTTCCCAAACCTTTTTAATTTTTGACGATGTTAGCCTCGCATGGAGACCGTGTTCAAGACAAGGCCTGTGAATTGGTTCAGCGGGACTGTTTTTGGCTTTCTTATCGGCGCGGTCATATTCTTAATGGTAGCTTTCCTTGCCTATTCGAAACAAAACATCTGCGTCGCTGCGGTGTGCGGACTGATAGGCCTTTTCCTTCTCTCAGGAATCCCGGGCCTCGCCCTCATAAACTATCACATCACGGACGACGGTCTCCTGATTACCCGTCCCATCCTTCACAGGCGCCTTTTCAGGTATGCCGACATCCAAGAGGTCCGCAAGGTGAGCGCAGGCGAGGCCTCGAAGCTGGTGGTAGAGGCCAACAGGAAATTCGAGGAACTGAAGGCCCAGAGCAGTGCGCCTGGCCAGAATGTGGCGGAAGCTATGTCCTCAGTTGCCAAGGCCTCTGATTATCCTGCCCTCAGTCAGATGTACCTCAGCAATCCTTCCGTGGTTTCCATGACCGGCATGAAAGGCAGGAGTACGGTCAGTGTGGGGGGCGTATCCGTGACCAGTGCGGAAACCGCCCCGACAGAGATAAAAGCCTCGCTCACTGCGGGCCTGGTCGCCATGTTCGTCAAGAGCGAGAGCGGTGTCGTCTTCCCGGTCCTTCTCGAGCCCGCCGACCAGGACGGCTTCCTGGCGGCTTTGACGCAAAGGATGGGGCGCTGACTATATCTTCGTTACCCTTCTCATTATCAAAAATGCGTTGAACCAGCAGAGAGGGAGCCAGACTGGGGTCCCGAACATGGCCGCATTGTAGTGCCAGCTGCCTGCCA
>JACCLH010000075.1 GCA_013425375.1 Microcaldota archaeon
GTGCCGGACGAGTTCATCAGTAATCCTGACAATAAGCCGTCAGCCCGCGAGGTGGCGGAGATGGGGCGGGGGCTTCTCACCGCCTACTTCAAGAGCAATCCAAAAGACCCGGCCGGCTATGCAGAACTGAATCCCAAAGACCAAAACACCCAGGTGAAGCTGGTTCTCATACCAAGCGATGCGGACTGGGCCACGCTCCTGGAGACTTTTATAGAAGATTTCGGGATTTCAGCGATAATCCCCTGGAATTCAGTGAACGTGTGCTGCGAGCCCACCCAGTCAATCCCGCCCCGCACGATACCTGATCTCATCGTAGAAAGCAGCAATCATAAATTCAATTACTACCGCCCTGCCAGCATATGCGCCAGGTATAAGAAGGCAGTTGAAAGCGGAAGTGAAGACGAACTGCTCAAATACAGCAACTTCAATTTCTGTCCCGAGGTGGAACAGGCTCTCAAGGACAGATACGCCCGCACGCACAACATCCGTGAAATTGGCTACGGTCTGGGCCTGCCCGGGCGCAAGGAGAATTTCGATTTCCTGCTGAATCAGCTCGGGACGCCCGATTCTGATACTAGGAACGCGCTACTCATGGACCTTCTGGCCACGGACCGTGAGCGTGCGTGCCAGGTCATGCACGCCATGCCGCAGGGCAAAGATGATGCCGTGGATTACGCCCTCACTTATGGTTGTCTCGACCAGGAAAGCGCCTTGAGGAACGCCAAACATTTCCTGGGCCAATCTTCCGAAGTGGGCCCCCCATCGGAAGCCATGAAGGTCATCAACGGCGCCTCGTTGACAGCCGCGGACTACGAATGGCTGAAAAGCACAGTGTCGCGCCTGCCGCTGATGGTTTGGCCCCAGCTTGCGCGCATATCCCACGAGCATGGCGATGCCGGGTTCGCCAAGGAGGTCATGCGCAAGGTTGTGGAGGCTACGGGCAAAGGGGCCTATTTCGAGCTGTGCGGCCTGCAGAAGGACTTCAACTCTGTTCTTGTTCCGCTCCTATCTGATCCCAACTATACCGACATTGTCGCCCAGACCATGGTCTGCAATGGCGGCTATGAAAGCTACCAGCCGGAAATAACAGTCTCGCTGCGGAAAAGGGTGGCTGACATGAAAGGAGATACACGCACGCGCATCCTGTCCGCATTCATACTGCTCAGGCTCGGCATAGACCCTCTTGGCAATGATTAAAAGTCCCTAATCCCGGATGCGTACATCAATACTTTTTTATTCTTAATTGAACATATTTAGCGACAGGTAACCATATGGGTGAGTTCAAACGTCTGGCCGCCGCGGTGGTGCTGTCCATCGCGTTACATGGGGGGCTAGGCGCCGGCATCGCCACCCGCACCCGATTCTCAGAGAAACCCGGCACACGGATGGCAAAAAAAGTGCAGCATGAGCCCCTCATAAAAAATAACGCCGGGGAAGCAGAAGCCCTCAAGAAAGAGCGCCGGGAATATGTTGTCGGGCTCCTCTCAGCGCTTCGCAAAGGCGATGATATCCGCCTCTCGCAATTCCTCATAAAAAGCCAGGTGCTGGACCGCAACATCGCGATGGCCGAGGAAGGCCAGTCAGGCGTGAGCCTGGAAGATATGCAGGGCCATTATCTCAAGCTGGTTGAAACCGCCAATGCCAGGCTCGTCAACGGATCCAAGGACCAGCTGCAGGCCCTATACGATTTTGTCCAGGACAAAGCATTCACCGGATATTTCTGGGGCAGCTCCAGCGTGCTTGACATCATTGACAGCGGCTGGCACAACTGCCTTTCGTCCGCGCAGTTCTTATCTGCCCTTATGGAGGATGTGCTGGGCCGGAAGGACTACCGGGTGCTCCTATTCGATGATCATGTCGCATTGCTGGCCGGGGGCAAAAGGTTCGAGGTCCAGGCCGATAACTGGGCCGGTGCCAACCTGGCATATGACGGATGCGGCCTTGTTGCCCCAAGGGATATCTTCATCGCTGGCTATCTGGTCAAAAACGGCGTGGATCCGGCCCGGTTCCCCAGGAATCTCGCATCGCTCTATAACGTGACCATCTCCAGGAAAGGCTGTCCTGAATCAGGGAAAGATATAGGCGATATCGAGTTGTCTGGGGAGTCGTCTGGGGTGAAACTTCCGTCCCCTGGCGTGAAAAGCGGCCTTTCCGTGCCGTCCTATTTCGTGCCTAATCCGAGACATAAATCCAATGCGAAGCAGATTGTGGATACCGCCCGGGTGCTGTTCGCAGCATACAAGGTATCGCACATGGAATCCGGAGAAATCGCTTCCATCGCGCAAGGGGGTAGCGCTCAGGGCGTCTCACTTGGTTTCACCCCCCTAGAGCTGCCTGCAGATGCGAACTGGGGCGAAGTTATCGAACGGTACAAGGCGGACCTTGCAAGCGATATCCTATTTAGATTCACACGGCCTAAACGGATAATCGACTGCAATATCCGCCATGGCATCAGTCTGAAGACGATAAGCGAGATGATCAATGTCCTTCCCCCAGCGGCCATGCGCAAGAACAGCTACTATACGAAAGGCAGCATCTGCAAAAGATATGGCGAGGTCGCACGCAACGGCACCTCCGAAGAGCTCGCTGGCTACACACCATTCAGCTTCTGCCATGAACTCAACAGCGTCCTGAAAGCCAGATACATGGCTGAACGGGATTCTTTCATCGTGACTTTTGGCATGGGCACGATGGCGCTTCCAGAGAATTTCGACTTCTTCGCGGATGAGCTCAAGTCAGGCCGCATCGAATACAACCACATCGCATTCCCCATGGCCCTGTCCAATATGGAAAAAAGCTGCGATATGGTGGCGGGCCTCAAAACTATCACGGCAATACCGTACTCTTTAAATCTAAAGTGCGGCCGCCCGGATCTCGCATGGAAGAGCATCCAGAAGAGCCTCTCAGAGCCTTCCCATAGCCCAAGCGCCTGGCAGCTGAGTTTGCTGGACGCTTCAATAATAACAAAAGAGCAGTATTCCGTCCTGAAAAGCATCCGGAACGATGATGACCCCAAGATCTCCTTGCAACTGGGCAGGATAATCTATGACTATGGCGAAAAGGAGGACGCACTGGGGCGTGTGCGCGAGACTGTGCAAACCATCCTTGCGGCTGCGGAAAAGTCGCGATATCTTGATCTGTGCGGTTATCCCAAGGAGTTCTATCCCATTCTCGAGCCGCTCATGGCTGTCAATCCCTACGTCACGGTCACCATAGCCCAGGGTCTCATAAACAGCGGAATGGTGAAACCCGTGGGGGAGGCTGGCCTGGCTGCGCAGGAAGCCACGGCAGTAGGGAACCGGATATCCATCAGAAAGCTGCGTGATGCCCTTCACGATATCGTATATGATGAAGAGGTTGACTTCGAGAGGCGCGTGGATGCAGCATTCCTCCTGCTCCGGCTCAACATAGACCCTTTGGGCAATGATTGATACCCCTAGTCTTTGACATCTATCTGCGCCTTCTGCAGCTTCCCTGAGTAATCCACATAGACCGTCTTCATGTTGGAGAACTCATCTATGCCGAGTATGCCTGCCTCGCGCGTATGACCAGTCCCTTTCACCCCGCCGAATGGCAGGTGCACCTCCGCTCCGATGGTGCTCGAATTTATGTACGTGATGCCTGACTCGATGCGCTCCATCGCCCTGAAGGCGTTGTTGACATCCCTGGTATAGATGGACGAGCTCAACCCATACTCCACAGAATTGGCTATCTCAATCGCTTCATCCAGCTTATCGAACTCAAGCACAGACAGCACAGGCCCGAATATCTCCTCCTTGGCTATCCTCATGTCAGGGGTCACATCTGTGAATATGGTGGGCCGGTAGAAAAATCCCTTTCCGCCAGGCCTTTTGCCGCCGCAAAGCATCCTGGCCCCCTGCTCCTTGCCGATTTCCACATACATCTCGGTCTTCTCCACTGCCGCCCTGTTGATGAGCGGACCCACATCCGTCGTCTTTGCCACCCCTGGGCCGAGCCTGAGCATTCTCGCTCTTGTCACGAGCGCTGAAAGCAGCCTCGCCTTGATTTTCCTGTGCGCTATCGCCCTGCTCGTGGCGGTGCATCTCTGCCCGGTGGTCCCGAAAGCCCCCCAGAGTATGCCTTCCATCGCAAGGTCCAGATCGGCATCGTCCATGACTATTACCGGGTTCTTGCCTCCAAGCTCCAGCCCGACTTTCTTCAGCCCTGCGTTCTTCACAATCCACTCGCCTGTGGCGCGCGAGCCTGTGAATGACAGCCCTTCAATCCCCTTGTGCTTGACTATGGCCTCCCCTACAGTACTGGCAGGCCCTGTGACGAAGTTCACCACGCCTGGGGGCACACCTGCCCTTTCCAGTATCCTCACCATCTCATAGGCGCACAGTGGAGTGTCAGAGCTCGGCTTGAGCACTGCGGTATTCCCGCAGACCAGCGCCGGAGCGAGCTTCCATGCAGGTATGGCTATCGGGAAGTTCCATGGTGTTATGAGGCCCACCACTCCGACAGGCCTCCTGACGGTCATGCAGAACTTGCTCTTCAGCTCGCTGGTGGTAGTATGCCCGAACAGCCTCCGTCCCTCACCGGAGAAATACTCGAAAGTGTCTATGGCTTCCTGCACGTCTCCAAGCGCCTCTGGCAGCACCTTGCCCATCTCTGTGGCGACAAGCCTGCCAAGCCTCTGTTTCTCTGCCCTGAGCATCGCAGCCACATTGAGCAGGATACGCGCCCTTGCAGGGGCAGGAGTGCCGGACCAGCTGGGCAGGGCATCATAGGCCGCAGCCACCGCAGCATCCACGTCTTTCGCGCTGCCTGCTGGGAACTGCGCCAGTACCTTCTCTGTCGCTGGATTGATATCGTCAAAATAATCGTTCCCCTCTATCCAATCTCCGCCGATGCACATCCTGTATTTCCCCGCCATGGAATGGAAACCTCTCTAAACATTATAAAGCTTTGGCGACAGAAGCATATCCATGAGGCGCATATTCATGCTGGTTCTGGCATCCCTGCTCCTGTTTTCCGGTTGCATCTCTACCAGTGAGCAGCAGAACGAATCCACGAACGTGACAGCGCCGCCCACGCAGCCGCCTCAATGCTCGGACGGGGATGGCGGCAAGAACATCTCCTTGAAAAGCACGGTCACCGCGGGCACGGTCGTCAGGACGGATAGCTGCGAAGGGGGATTCGCAGTGAGGGAATACTACTGCGACGGCGGCTATCCTTCATCCGAGCTGTTTGCATGCCCTGCCGGCGATGTTTGCCTTGATGGCGCCTGCACGCAATCACAACCAGAAAACGAGACACTGCCAACTTGCGCAGATAGCGATGACGGAAAGGATTACGCCATCCCAGGCTCTGTGACGTACGACGGCGAGGAACACCAGGACCTCTGCCAGGGCGCCTATGATATGATTGAATATTACTGTGAAGGCGATGCCGTGGGGCAGGTCGCCTACCACTGCCAGTCTGGCGAGCAGTGCATCGATGGCGCATGCATACCGCTGAACCGTGCATGCTCCGACACGGACAGCGATGACCCCTTGCGCAAAGGCACCGCCACCCAATACGGCGGAGGCGTCGTCATCTCCACAAAGACAGACTACTGCCTGGACAACATCACCCGCAACGAGTATTACTGCGAAGGCAGCGGCATAAAGAACAGTTCCGTGGCCTGTCCAGCAGGCACCTATTGCCTGACCGGTGCCTGCGTGCCGTTGTGCAAAGACAATGACGGCGAGGACGAGAAAAAGGCATCTTCAGTATCAGACGCGGCCGGCATCCATTATGATTATTGTATCGATGACCTGATGCTGGCCGAATACATCTGCGAAGGCGGCAAGGCCGCTACGGTATCCACTTCGTGCGGCGCGTTCTGCCTGGACGGGCGCTGCTATGACCGCTCGGAACTGACCTGCAGGGAGAGCGGAGGCAACGCCACCCTCAAAGCAGGCGATGAGGTGGTTGAGACAGGCAATGACACGTGCCTGGATTACGCCACCGCGATAGACTACCGCTGCATATCCAACCGAATCGAATTCTTCTATGAGGAATGCGGGGATGATGAGCTCTGCGACAAGGGTGACTGCAAGCCCATAAACGGGACCGGCTGCCATGACATGGATGCGGACGAGGGCGATGACGACATCTTTTCAGCGTCCCAGGTCGTGCTGACCACCAACGATTCTATAGACCGGATCAAGTCGGACTATTGCACGAATGACGCCATCGTGGCCGAGTTCTACTGCGAGGGCGAATATGTCCGCACGGATTTCCTGTCCTGCCCGACTGATTACCGGTGCGAGGAGGGCGCCTGCATCTATCCCTACACCTGCATCGACAGCGACGGCGGGCAGTCTCTGGAGCCCGGCCATGTGTCACTCATAGATAACGATGTGGTGTTCCGCACCGAGCGTGACGCATGCTCGGACGACACCCATATCCGCGAAATGTTCTGCAAGGAGGACAACACCATCGGCTATGCGATGCTGGCATGCCCTGCAGGCACGACCTGTGACAGCGTTGATGGTTCATGCAAATGAGGTGGAAAAATGATACTTCCGAAACAGCATCTTGAGGCAGCGAATCTCATGGACAACCTGCACAGCAGCCAGTTCCAGCCAGCAGGCATAGACATCACCATGAAGGAGATATACCGTTTCAAATCCGCCGGCCTGATAGACTTCGACAACAAGGAGCGCAAAATCAGCGATGTGGAGCCGGTGGATTTCGAATCCGACCGCGTCTCCCTGAAGCCCGGAGCCTACAAGGTGATATTCAACGAATACGTCCGCATACCGAAGAATGTGGCTGGCATCTGCCTTCCCCGCTCATCCATGCTGAGATGCGGCGCCACCCTTGAGTGCGCCGTGTGGGACCCTGGCTATGAAGGAAGGAGCGAAGCCCTATTGGTGGTCAGGAACGAGCATGGCATCATCCTGAAGCGCAATGCCAAGATAGGGCAGATGGTGTTCATCAGGCTCTCAGAGGACGCATCCTCGCTCTATGAGGGGAAATACAAAGGGGAGAACCGCTGACTAGACCCTTCTGCAGTGATAATCGAGCGGCGGAGGATTAATGCTTTTTCGTTGCGCAGCCACATGCTTCCTGAAAAGCTTGGGTTTCTGAGACCCTGCAGACGAGCCAATCGCGTTCTCCACGAAAACCGCATCAGTTGTGTTCTCAGCCTTCCGCCCAGCCCTTATGTTGGGTGCGAATACGCTGTCCAACTCGCTTCTGAGGAGCCTTGCCTCACCAGGCTTAAAGTCGCCTTTTGCCGCATGCTCCTTCATGAGTTTCCGGATCCACCCTGCCGATTCCTCGCCTTTGGTTATCATGTTGGCCAATTCCCTGTACGCAGGGCTCGGCACCTTATCCACTAGCGGCCCTTTCTCTATCCGCGGGCCGGTCACGACATTCCCTCTCGGATTTCTATAACTATCGCTGGCGTCGTTCATAATTATCACCATGCGGGCCCGTGTTTTTAAATATACTGCAACTAGCTCTTGAGGAACCTGTCAATGACTGCTTCCAGGCTGCCGACCCTCTCCTTCATGTCATATCTCACATGGAGGACAGGTATCTTCACCTTGAGCATATGGGTTATGTCCACCGGTGTGCCTGAAACCACAATCTCGGCCCCGCTCCTGTTTATCGTCTCGGTGAGCTCCTCTAGCTGCTTGCCGTAATATCCCATGGCAGGGACCACGTTGTCCATGTGGTCGTATCTCTTATATGTCTCCTTTATGCTCCCCACCGCATGGGGCCTGGGGTCTATTATCTCAGCGCCCACCCTGCTCGCATACTCGAAGCCTGCGCCGAACTTCATGCCGCCATGCGTCACTGTGGGTCCGTCCTCCACCACGATGACCTTTTTGCCCCACATCTTTATCTCCTTCTGCGGCGTGAGCTCCATGTCGGTCTCTATCACTTCCGCCTTTGGATTCACCTTGTCTATGTTCTTCCGTATCCTCAGCACGTCAGTGGGGTTCTCGCTCACCTTGTTTATCACGATTATATCGGCTGACCTGAAGTTGGTCTCGCCAGGATAATAGAGCATCTCGTGGCCCGGTCTGAGAGCATCGGCCACGGTGAAATAAAGGTCCGGCTTTATGAATGGCATGTCATTGTTGCCTCCGTCCCACAATATCACGTCCGCCTCTTTCTCGGCCTCTTTCAATATCGCTCCGTAATCCACGCCTGCGTACACCACAAAGCCGTTCTTGATGTGCGGCTCGTATTCCTCGCGCTCCTCCATGGTGCACTCCTGCTTGTCAAGGTCCTCCATGCTCGCGAACCTCTGCAGCTTCTGCTTGATGAGGTCTCCGTATGGCATCGGGTGCCTTATCACCACGAAGCGCACCTTCTTCTTTTTCAGGATGAGCGTCAATGCGCGGGAAAGCGGGCTCTTGCCTGCCCCGGTCCGCACACCTGTCACAGCGATGACCTTCCTGGAGCTCTTCAGCATGGTCTCCTTGGGCCCCAGAAGCACGAAGCTCGCGCCCTTGGCCTGCACCCTGGACGCCATATGCATGACATACTCGTGCGAGACGTCGGAATAGGAGAAATAGACCTCGTCCACGTCATGCTTCTCTATAATCTGCTCCAGGTCTTTCTCATCGAATATGGGTATGCCTTTCGGGTAGAGCTTGCCAGCCAGCTCCGCAGGATATCTCCTGTTCGCGATGTTCGGTATCTGCGTGGCTGTGAAACCGATTACCTCATAGGCGGGATTGTCCCTGAAGAACATGTTGAAGTTATGGAAATCCCTACCAGCTGCCCCGAGCACAAGAACTTTTCTCATGGACATGATTTGCAGCCAAAATTAAATAACGTTCGTGCTGGCGTTCAGCCGCCCTGGAGATGCCTTCTTATCATCAACGAGAATTCGGCATGGCCATTCTCATCGGCGACCCTGAAGGCCTCTTCACTATCGCGTTCTGAATATGCGTGGCTTTCAAGGAGCCGTTTCCCTATCCTCAGGCGGTTGCCGGCCGCCGCGAGCATGAGGTAGCTCTGGTCGTCCACCCGCCTTGTGTGGTCCACGCCATGGGACAGGATGTATCCTGCGATGTCGCTGCGGCCTTTCGCTATGGCGTTCGCGAACGGTGTCCAGCCGTTGCTGTCCGGTTCGTCCAACGGCGCGCCCATACAGTGCAACTCCATGACCAGGTCCAGATCGCGGTTTTCTATCGCCTTGTTGACATCTTCCGCAACTGGCGCTCTGGGCCTGCGCATGGGCTCGATGGCCAGGCTGTCGCTCGTCCTGAAGGATTGCTGGGTTTTCCTCCAGTCAGGGTCGATACGCCGGGCTATCTTCATCGAAATGACCTCCCCGCCCCTGCCTGTCTGCGGTTTGGTCTGCTCCATGGTTTTTCCATCACCTGCCATATAATCTCCCCTTTGTTTCGCTGATTCTCCCACTATCGTATATGCGTTATACAGAAATCCAAATAATTTATAAAAACTCGCATCTCATGGCAACCAATCCGCCATGACAGCCAGGCATTCCGCAGGAGGCAGGGACCACATGGTTCGCTGATGGCTCCGCAAAATCCTATACGTCTATTATCACTGTCGCCTTCCATCCGGCCTTGGTCTTCTCAAGCTTGAACATGTGCCAGCTGACGGCCTTGACATCAGCGAGCAGGGTGTGCTTCTTCGGATCCAGCTTCTCGCCCCTCGCCTTCACGATAAGCCCGTATCCCTTGGCCGCCTTCACCATCTTCAGCTCGTATTCCCTGAAGAGGAGCAGCTCGCTGTCCTTGAAGAATATGAGCTCCTGGAGGAAATCATGGAGCAGCCTCTCCTCGCTCACCGCCTCCAGTCCGAATTCCTTCTCTTCTGTCATCTTTATCTGCTTCAGGTCCTCGATCTGGGTGTTGGTCACGGCATTGGCTGCGCTGACGAAGAGTTCCTCCAGCGTCTTTCCGCTGGCCTCGAAAGCTATGTCGGCCATTGTCAGGCCCTCAAGGAATCTGTACGGCATCCGGTATCACCTTTCTGAGAGCAGTTCATCCAGCTTCATTCAGGCAGACATTAAATCATTTGCGCATGGACTCGAGCGCCCGGACTATCCTGTCCCTATGCGCCAGCGCACCTTCCCCTATGAACACCAGCTCGGTCCTTCCGGCCGCAAAATCCTCGAGCGTATGCCTTCCGGCGACATGATTCATCAGGTAGCTTCCCCTATCTGTCCTCACGAATCCCTTGCTCCTGTATATCTCCCTGGGCAAGCCGTCAAGGAAAGCGAGGAAAGTGTCATGGTCCAGCGCGCCATCCGCAGCATAGTCAAAGCACTCGAAAGCGATGTTGTGTGTTTTATGCTTTGCTGCGGCTGCATTGCGTCTTATCCCGAAAATAACCCCGACATCAATATCGCATCGTTCGCTCTCCATGATGGCCGCCCTGGGGTTCATCCCGCGTATTCTCTCCATAGCCTTGGACCGGCCATCTTCGCCCACGAGGTCGGTTTTGTTGAGTATGAGTATGTCCGCTAGCTCTATCTGCTCTTTGCCTGTATGCCCCAGGTTCGGGAAACGCACCATCGCATCCGCATCGACAACAGTCACTATGGCATCCAGCCGCAGCCCGGGCATATTCTCCTGTATGTCATAAGCCAGGGCAGACGGCTCTGCCGCCCCGGTCGTCTCGACCACTATCCATTCCGGTTTCGCAGTCTCCAGCAGTTCCGCCACCGCAGCGCTGAACTCACCGGAAAGCGAGCAGCAGACGCATCCGCCTGTCAGTTCCAGCATCCGTATATCCTTTCCCTCCAGAATCTTCCCATCCACCGGAATCTGTCCGAACTCGTTCATCACTATGGCTATCCTCATGCCGCATCCAGCCGCTATCCGCAGCAGCAGGGTGGTCTTGCCTGCGCCGAGATAGCCGGTTATGAGCGTGACCTTTACTGCTGGCATCGCGCATCCGTCTCCTCCGTATCCGCTTCAAACCTGGTCTTCATGATCCCTGCCTGTCTTCGCATTTTATCCAAGCCTTCTTCCTTTAGCTGCCTGATCCTCTCATGTGAAAGCCCGTAGTCCTCCCCGAGTTTTTTCAGAGTCATAATCTCCATTCCGCCGATCCCGAACGCGTGCTTGATTATATCCTCTTTCTTTTTATCGAGCGCTCCAAGGAGTCCATTCGCAAGCGCGTTATCATCCTCCGTTAAAACGTTCTCCAACGCATTCGGAGTGCCAGTGTCTGCAAGGCCCCTTAGGAGCGCTACGGTGTGCGTGTTCGCATCATCTCCCTTCAGGGGCTGATTCATGCTGAACGTGGGTATGACCGGGGAAACGTATGGATCCGCATGATCATCAAGACTGCCTGCCTTCATTTCAGCGCGCTTCATTTTGGCCATGGTCCTGGCCTTATTGAACCCACACATAGGGACATAAATCGTATTGGCAGTCTTCGTGAGCTCCTTCGTCATCGCACTCCATATCCACCATTGCGCATACGTGCTGAACTTGTTTCCTCTCTTTAGTTTGAATTTCGGCACCGCTTTCCTATGGACTTCCATATTGGCGGCCTGGACAAGATCCTCTTCCCTCACACCTAAGCCAAAATTCACAATCAGCCGGGCCCTGTTTCGGACGATATGCTGAACCGATCCTATCGCGATTTCGGACGCAAGCCTCATGACACTATCCATCTGTGCCATCTCATTCCTGACGCGTTCCGAATCCCCGTTCGCCCTCTTCAGCTGCGTTTTCAGCTGCCTCCGCCTGGCCGAAGCTCTGGAATAGATGTCGAAAACACGTGATTCCTCGTCGCTGCTAAGAAGGGCATGGTTATGTCTGATGAGATAATTAGGTGCCGTCTTCCTGCTGATTTCTGAGAGGAATCGCCGGTCTTCAGGTTTGATGATATCTCCGGATTTGCCGCCCTGTATGGTTTCCAGCTGGACCACCCTGGGAACCTCCTTGGCCAGGCCTCCAGCTGCAGGTTCAAATCCCGCCGAGGGCTGGCGCGCAACCCGCGCTACGCTGACTCGCATATCACCGCATATGCCGTATTTTGTTTATAAACAGTATCATTTGGTGGTTCACATCTAACTATTAAATATCGCCGCCAAGATTCATCCACAACCCATACACAAAGGCCAGAACATGAGAAGACTGCTCGTAGTGAACATGCTATACACATTCATAGTCGCATGCCTGGCAGTGATGGTGCCGCTCTACCTAATCGAGCAGAACGTGGACATAACATCAATCGGCCTCATCCTCGCCATCGGCCCCATCAGCTTCCTTGTCATACGCGTCCTCTTCGCCACCATAGCTGATGAGATAGGCACAAAGACCATCGCCTTCATCTATTCCATCTCCAACCTTGCCGCCATCGCCCTCTATGCCATGGTCGTCTCACCGCTCGGCTTCGCAGCAGCCAACCTGGCAGAAGGCGTCAGGGCATCCGGCTTCTGGGCCATCACCAGGACAGAGGTCCTGCAAAGGAACGGAGATGGGGATGCGGGCAGGATATTGGCCCATTTCTCCAACATGCGACAGCTCGCTGACGGCGCAGGCAGGCTTTTCATAGGGTTCATGCTCGCATGGCTCGCCTTCCAGGGCTCCTTCATCCTGTTTTTCATCCTCTCTGCTGCCCTGTTCCTGCTTGTCATGTCTGTGGAAAGGGGTAAGGTCAAGAATCCGCAAATCGGTGCGAGCAATATCCAGCGCATATTCAAAAGAAGGCCGAAGACTTTCTGGGAAGCGACCATCCTCCAGATGCTCGCCTGGCTCCCCTACAACATGCTCCTCGGATTCCTGATCCCGCTCTATCTTGTGGCTGGCCTTGGCATGGGCTATGCGGAGACTGGTCTCCTTCTCGCCTTGCTTTCCCTGGCCATAGGCGCCTCTGCAATCCTGTCCATGCGATGGCAGCTGCACAAGCATGCCCTTCTGGCCCTCGCGATGGTGGCTGTGCCTGCCCTGATACTGCTTCCCCTGTCAGGCCAGTTCGTTATACTCCCCATCCTGGCCGCTTCCATAGGCCTGGGGGCCAGCAGCATAATGGCCGAGTACATACTGGTGGACCAGGTCTGCAGGAGCAAGGACGTATCCACCGATATAGGCGTTCTCTATGGGCCGCTCAAGCTGGCGGAATTCACTTTCCTCTCGCTCGGAGGCCTTGTCATCATGCAATTCGGCTATGCGCCCCTTTTCTTCATCTGCGCGCTGTGCATGGCCCTGTTCGTGCTGCTGTCCATGCGGTTGATAAGTCCGGGCCGCTGGACGAGAATCAGCCTTTGATGTTGCCTATGGGCACCAGCTTGACGACTTTCCTTGATATCCCTGCGGCATGGGCGACCTCTATGACCTCGTCTATGTTTTTGTAGGCCGCTCCAGCCTCCTCGGCAAGGCCTGCGTAGGAGCCTGTCCTCACTATGATGCCCCGGCTTTCCATCTCCTTCTGGAGCGTGTCTCCGCGGTAGAGCTGCTTGGCCCTTGTCCTGCTCATGGTCCTTCCGGAGCCATGGGCAGTGGTGAACCAGGTCTGGGCTCCGCTCTCGGTCCCCACAAGCAGGTAGGAGCCGGTCTCCATGCTGCCACCTATGATTATCGGCTGGCCATCCTCCCTGTATTTCGGAGTGACATATTCGGAGCCCGGGCCGAAAGCGGCCGTTGCCCCTTTCCTGTGGACGATAAGCTCCTTCATGCTTCCGCCTACCTTGTGCTTCTCCACGGATGCGCGGTTGTGCGACACATCATAAATCTGGCGCATGCCTAATTTCTCTGCATCAGTGGCGAAGACCGAGGAGAACACCTCGCGCACCCTGTGCAGTATGGTCTGCCTGTTGGCGAAGCTCATGTTCATGGCGCATTTCATGCCTGAGAAATAGTTCTGGCCCTCGGGTGAATTGAATGGCGCGCTGGCAAGCTCCCTGTCCAGTATCTTTATCTTGTACTTGCTCTCCATGACCTCAAGGAACAGGTTGAGGTAGTCTGTCGCCACCTGGTGGCCGAATCCCCTCGAGCCGCAGTGGAACATGATGACTATCTGGTCAGGGAATATGCCCCATTTCTTTGCGAGCGCCTTGTCTATTATGTTCTCCTCCTTCACGTGCTGTATCTCAAGATAGTGGTTGCCGCTGCCAAGGGTGCCTATCTGGTCCTTGCCCCGGTCCACGGCCTTGTTGCTGACCGTGCGGTTGTCTGCGTTCGCCTCCCTTCCGCCAAGCTCGGTGGTTTCAAGGTCCTCTTTCCATCCATATCCCTTGTCCACGCACCATTCCGAGCCCTCTTCGATGACCTTCCTGAAGCCTGCTGCATCCAGCCTCACGAATCCCTTGCTGCCAACCCCCGATGGCACTGCCTTGAAGAGCGCCTCAAGGAGCTCTCTCAGCTTGGGTTTCACATCGTTGTAGGTGAGGTCTGTCCTCACAAGCTTCATACCGCAGTTAATATCGAATCCGATGCCGCCTGGGGATATCACTCCATTTTCAGCGATGTCCATGGCAGCGACGCCGCCTATCGGAAATCCGTAGCCGCTGTGGCCATCTGGCATACAGTATGCATAGTCAACTATCCCTGGCAGTGTGGCGACATTGGTTATCTGGTCAAAGACATGCATATCCATGCCGTCAAGCAACGCCTGGCTGGCGTATATCCTGGCCGGCACCCGCATGCCTGTTTTGTAATCCTTGCTTATCTCCCAGATATAATCGCTTATCTTCTTGAAGTCTGGCTTCTTGATTTCCTGGTTCCTGTAATCCATCATTTCACCTGAAGCTCATGTGCTTCTATAAATCGCATCAGGATAGATGACCGATACATAAATTAAGCTTAACTGGACAAAGCATATCCAGTGATGCTATGCCTATGAACGATAACCCTGCCAATCTACGGCAACAGGCCCGCGCCATCGCCTCAAAGGCGAAATCAGCCACGTCCGCCTGGTCCGAGCTGAAAACATGGGCCACCGGAAAAGGCCCCCTCGCCATGAAGAGTGCTGCCGAAGAGTTCATGGCCGTCCATGGCCGCAGCCCTGAGGCCGCGATCCTGCTTCCTGAAGCGATGCACAGTGCCTCCTGGGGCATGTCACCTGCGCAGAGGCAGGACCTGCTCATAGGCCAAAGGCCCTCATCTATGCTCGACAGGTCGTCGCCGACCCAATTCAATCCCAGGGAGCCAAAAGAGATGCTTCCGTTATCCATATTCTTCAGGCCAAAGCAGAAAGCGAGTGGCCCCATGCTCGGAGCAATCATCCCCCTGGATTCCCAGCATGATCCTGTTTATCTCAAGGACGCGCAGTTCCGCATGAGGGGGGCGGCAGAGGTCGCGCTCCCAAAGCCGTCGCTAGGCCAGGCGCACCCTACCCAGAAATCCTTTGACGCTTCCAGGAGCCCGGACAGCTTCCATATGGGCGTCCAGGGAAGCTCAGGCGGCGAGGTGCTCCGCAGCCTTGTTGAGAGGATGCGCAGCCACGGAAGGGACGATTTCACCATATCCCACAGTATGCCTATGCGGGATGCCCCTGAGGCAAAATCGTTCCTGCACGGGCCAGACACTGCAAAAACCGCGAAAACAAGAACATCGAAACCAAAATCCAAAAAGCGCGCTGTCAAGGCCGTCAGGAAAGCGAAACAAACCAGAAAAACAGCCAAGAAAGCGGCCAAAACAAGAAAATCGGTCCAAAGAGCGTTCGCCAAAAAAACAACAAGAAAAGCGCGCGCGACAAAAGCGCGTTCCAGGTCAAAGCGCCTGGTCAAGAGAGCCAAAAGGAAGTCCCGCAGGTGATAGCGATAGGAGCCCGGAAGCTGATTCCATTCCTGCTTTTCCTTTTATCCATCCCTTCTTGACAGGGGCATTGAAAAGGTGAACATCCTATGGCAGTGAAAATCCGTTACGCTAAGGCTGAAGACATAGATTCTGTGCTTGGCCTGTGGTGGCAGCTCCAACGCTTCCATACAGATGAGCTGGGAAGGCGGATCGTCAATCCTGGATACGCCCATGATGCCGAAGAATGATTGAGGAAGCATTATGCCGAGAAAATCCTTCCGCGGCACAGTATCCTCATGGCCGAAGACAACAGGAAGGCGGTCGGTTTCTGCGAATTCGGGCCTTTCTCCCTGGCACCGGTATACAAGGACCAGAAAACCATCATGGTATGGTGCCTCTATGTGGTTCCTGGCTATCGCAACAAAGGCATCGGCAAGAGGCTGCTGAAAGAGGTCGACACGGTCAGGAAGCTCGCAAAGCTGAAGACCATGCGCATAGACGCCCATGTGGATAACGCGGGTGCCATATCCCTCTACTCGTCGCTGGGGTTCAAGAAGCACATGATGCAGATGGTCCGCTGCTGGCGCTAGTCCCGGCATTGTTCCACAGTGAGGAGTTCCCGGAGCTCATATCGGAAGACATGGTCGTGGAGCATGTCTGATTTTTCCGTTTCCCTTTTCTTCACTTTTAAAAATCCTTATCCTCATGATATCTCCTGCTCCTTAGCTCCTGTCGTCTAGCCCGGTTAAGGATATCAGACTCTCAGTGCGCCTTTTGGTAAAAGGCGCCCCAAAACGGGGTTGCCAAAAGTCCAAGGGAACTCTGAGGACCCGCGTTCAAATCGCGGCAGGAGCAACTATATTTCATTCAACCTTGCTATTCCTCTGGCGTTAGCCGCTACGGTAAATCGGTAAGCCCGATCATTTCGTCGAATCCACAGATGATGTTCATGTTCTGAACTGCCTGGCCGGCCGCGCCTTTCATCAGATTGTCCAGCGCCGAGACGATTACCGCCTCTCTGCCGTGCTGCGAAACGCTGATGTCGCAATAATTCGTGCCTATAAGGGCCTTGGTGCCTGCCTCGTCTTTTATCCTCACGAACCATTCGTGCGAATAATACTTTTCGAGCGCCTTGCGTACGTTGATTCTCCTCTTCAGGACCACGTTTACAGCAGAAACAATCCCCCTGTCCAGGCACTCGGCGACTATCGGTGTGAACGCCATGCCGGTTAATCCGAGCTCACGTTCCATCTCTTTTATATGGTCGTGCTTCCACCCCACCATATAGCCCCTCAGGCCGCCTTCTCCGGATGGATGTGCACCCGCTCCGGATATGCCCGAAACGCAAACCGCCCTCACGCTCTCCACTGATTCCACTATCGGCAGAAGGCCCAGCATTATGCTCGTCGCATAGCATCCGGGATTGGAAATCAGCCTTGCGGCTCTGATCCTGTCCCTGTTTTTTTCCGGCAGCCCGTATACGGCGTTCCCGCTGAGGCGGTATGCCCTGCTGAAATCTATCACCACCCTGTTCTCCCTCAGCAATGCCGGGACCTTCTCACGGGAGACCTCACTCGGCGTGGCAAGAAACACCACGTCGGCGTCTCTCAGATCCCCCTTGTTCTTGCTGCTGGAAGAGGAATAGACAAGCTCGACGATCGGGTGCTTCAGCAATAGCTTCTTCGCTTCTTTCCCGCTCCTGCCGGTCTCACCAACCAGCCCCACGTTCACTGTTCTCATAACCACCATAGTTCTTTATTGTTTATCATACTTAAAAAAAGTAACACTGGCTGCGATATCCCGGGCACTCTGATAACGGCCCGCCCTTACCAAAGCATTTTTTAATATTGGGCGGGACACCCGAACGGTGCTTTTATGGCATTTGACCTGATATCCATGCTGAATTTCGTGCTGAACCTGGGAATAATCGCAGTGGGCCTATTGGCATATACGAAGACCAAGAACTTCGTGCCGCTCTACATCGGCCTGTCGTTCGTGCTGTTCGCGATAACCAATCTGTCCACGCTTCTGGGCATGGCTGAAGCCCTGGTCTATCCCATAGCAGTCCTGAGGCTCGCTGCCTACAGCATGATAATCTTCACGCTCTACAAGACGATGGCCAAACCTGCCAAAAAGAAGTAGTTGGGTAGCGGGTCTAGCTCCTGCCCAAGCGGCAGGAGCCTCTTATAATAATAAAAAGAAAATCAGGAGGGCTCTGCCTTGAACTTGAACAGGCCTCCGTCATTGAAGGTCAGGGTGGCTTCGTATTCCACGTCCATATACTCGAACGTATCACCGCTCCCGAGCTCGTATTCGTCTCCATCCAGCTGGAAAGTGAACGTGTCCTCAGTGACCTCGACTATCTCTGCCTCGGTGTTGAACAGCTTGAACGTCTCGCCGTCCAGGTTCAGGCCTGATGAGACTGTGTCCAGGTAAGGGTAGAACTCTGATACATGGCTGTCGTACTCCTCCACGTCATCCGGACATATAGGGTTGTCGGTCCAGTCGTCTATGGCCCCCTCCTGGGAGTAGTACTGGACTGCATAGTATTCGTCTATGGCGACCTGGGCGTTGTCCTCGCTGTCGTTGACTTCCAGGACCTCCACCTTGACGGTGTTCTTGCCGCAGAAATCCTCATCGTTGTCGCCCTTGGCTATGGTCACGCTGCAGCGTTCGTCATCGTCCTTGTATTTCGCATAATTATCGTAGAGCCTGAAAACGCTGTTGTTGCCGCTGACCGATTGGAGCTTCACTATGTAGCCATCATTTATCTCAACCGCCTCGTCGGCATAGAGAAGCAGCTCATCCCCGTCATCAAGGCCGATGATCTCATACCTCTCATCCTGGTCATCGATTTCGGTCAGATTATTGTCGCATTCCACTGCACTGCATTTGCCGTCTGCACATTCCTTTCCGCTGCCGCAGCTTATCTTCTCGTTTAGGATAGTGGTTTCAGAAGAGCAGTAATACTCAAGCACAGTGGTGCTGCTGTAGCAGCTGTCGGTATTGGTCTTGTTGCCATATGTCACAGTGCCTTTCACCGCAGTATCCTTCCCGCTATCGGTGTCAGTGCATACGTCCCTGACGCATTTTCCGGCGTTGCAGCTGTAGCCGCTTCCGCACTGCATGGTCTCGCTGGCTATCTCATTGTCCGTGCACAGGTATTCCTTGACGCTGGTGGTACCCACGCAAGTGTCAGTTGAGGACTCGGTGCCTTTGGTGGTTGTGCCCTTCACGCTGGTATCCTTGCCGCCATCCGAATCAGTGCAGGTCGCTTCCCTGCAGGCGCCGTTCGCGCACTCCATGCCTGTTCCGCATGCTATCGTATCATCGGCTATCTCGCTCCCGTCGCAGTAGTATTCCTTGACCGAACCTGCACCGGCGCACTCGTCAGTGCTGCTCTCTCCCTGCGCGGTCACGGTGCCTTTCACCGCCTCGTCCTTGCCATTGTCGGAATCAGAACATAATGCCTTCACACATGCGCCACTGAGGCACTCAAAGCCTTTGGGGCACGGGATGGTCTCTGCCATCGCCGTCTGGCCGCTGCAGTATGCCTCACTAAGCTGGAGATTGTCTTCGCATCTGTCATTCACTATGCTGGTCGTGCCGCTCGCGGTGCCACTCTGGAAGATATCCCTGCCGCCGTCACTGTCAGTGCAGAGGCTTTCAGCGCACGCTCCTGGCGACTTCACCATCGCGCCAGCCTGGGTGGCCTGGCAGGAGTTCGGATAGGTCACGCCGTCAGAACCGCACACCGGGTCATAGGTGTCCGGGCATTTCTGTCCAAGACATCCGAAAATCATCAAAACCGCAAGAACCGACAATACAAGGATGGTTTTCATGCACAGCAACCTCGCTTAAGTTTTAAATATGTTGGTGCTGCCTGGCAAACCGGAGCATCACACCCGCTCTGACGAATCCTTTTTAAATGCCTTCGGCCCGGGAAATCCAGCCTAAGAATGGCATGAGAGACACGGCTTCAGCCGTGGGATGTCATGAACGTCGCAACGTTCATGAGCATGCTCGCGATTGGAGCGCCAATGTACAAGTCGCAAGGCGACTTGTATCATCCAAGTCCAAAAGACTTGGAGATCGCGACATGAAAGGGCCGAATGTGTTCTGCTCCGTCGATGCTGCTGCGGAAATGAACTGGGCATTCCTTTATAAAAAAGGTTCGCACCAGCCCCTGTCATGGGGATGAATAGAGCATGGCGCTACAGGCTGTACCCTTCCAAAGCCCAGCAGGGGAAGCTGACTAGCTGTCTGTACGAATGCAAGGGCCTTTGGAATTCCCTTCTTGAATACACAAAAGAGTACTAT
>JACCLH010000009.1 GCA_013425375.1 Microcaldota archaeon
GGAGAATGCGGCGTGGGGTTCGTCCTCATGATAGTTGCACTTATCCTGTTGATGCGGTCAAAGACACCTATAGTGAAGGTAACGGCGTCAAGGCCGCCAGCGGTGAAGAAAGGCAAGGAACCAAAATCAGACGCCTATAGGTAGGATATGACGTCACCGTCTAATTTTTAAACATACATAGAGAGATAACAGCGGTAACGATGAAGAGACCGTCCCAGACGTTAGCCCAAAAGGCGATGACGAGAAGAGTAGCTACTGAGTTACCACTTGATAACCAGCTCAGGTATGGGGAGATTCTCGGATTCATAGCCGGGGATGGGAGTTTGGGAAAAACGCATAATGGCGTTTCATTTACGAATAGCGATTCTTATTGCATAGGGAGAATGTTGGGTAATTTTTCAATCATATTCGGCACTAAAATTGCAGATTTTAGATTTTACCTTGGCATACCTGCAGCAACTCTTCCGAGTGCTGCGGATGAATATTGGAGAACTGAGATTGGGGCGCCAGAAATCAAAATTAAAAACTACAAAAAAACGAAAAAAAGATTTGGATGGTTAAAGGCTGACATACATGATAAACAAATTAAGGAAAACATAAAATCAGGCATCGAAAGGATTTTGAGCGGGGAAGAAACAGATGAAGCAATTCTGAGGGGCTTTCTGAGA
Source organism: Microcaldota archaeon (assembly GCA_013425375.1). Classification (GTDB taxonomy): domain Archaea; phylum Micrarchaeota; class Micrarchaeia; order Anstonellales; family Bilamarchaeaceae; genus Bilamarchaeum. The sequence continues at coordinate 669 of JACCLH010000009.1, forward strand.
GGCTTTTTTGCTGCTGAAGGGGCGATAATACCTGGCAAATACAGAAGAGAGATACCAAATGCAGTCCAATTTCCTCAGAAAGGAAAACAGGTCCCACTCCGTATCCACGCCATACTCCGAAGTTTTGGAGTTGAAAGTAGAGTAGTGATAAAACAAAAAAAAGCTGACTACTACTGTGCTAATATAACCGGGTTTGAGAACTATCAAAAGCTGGTTTCGTTAGGAATAGTTGATGTGCACCCAGAAAAAAAGCAACGTCTAACGGAAGGGTTGGGGGCATATAGAAAAATAGTGTCACGCAAGCTTGTGCTGCCAATCAAGCTACTAAAGATTTTGTATGAGGAACCTAGAACAAGAACTCAGATTTATGCTGCAGTGGATTCTTACCCCCAAAGAGTGAATGGACTTCTTTATTCTAAGACAAGCTATCTCGTAAAGAACAAACTAATACAAAAAAACTGCTCGGAAGACGGAACTATCTTATGGAGCGTCACCGAGGCAGGACGTAGGCTGGCGCAGGAGTAGCTTCCGAGTTGCCATTTAATGCATATTGAGAACAGCTATTGGGTTGGGGCATGTTTCTCCATGCGGCGTCGTATCTCTGCGATTATCTCGTCCGCATTCTCGTCTGGCAGATATATGCGCAGGCCTGCCCCGCCTTCCGGGGTTAGGAAACCGCGCTCCCTGATGACGAGCACCCTAGAGCCGTCGTGGACGTCCTCTTTTGCACTTGCGATGTTCTCGAAATGATATTCCGCCCTTAGGCGCAGGCTGCGGAGGAGCTGGGATAGCCTCACCAACTCCCAGAAGACAGATTTTGCTTCGGATGAGTAAATTGTTTCATAGCTGATGCCCTCCGAATCCACGCTGTATTCAAAGAACTCGATTTTCCTCACGGCTGGAATAGCGAATACGAGGCCGATTACAAAGGCGGTAAGCGGAACTGCAGCAACGCAGAACATGCCATAATTGAGGGCGACAGCCGCAGCGAAAAGCATGACCGCCCCTAAGATATAGAAAAATAGTTTGCCATAATACCTGCTGGAGGGTAAAGGCAAGTGTCTACTGCGAAACTTAAAGGTCTTGCCCAAAGACATAACCATTATTATGCTTTATCCATATTATTAAGCGAGAGGTGGAGACATGAAACTAGTCATACAGGACGCTCCGGCGCTAAAGTCAGCAGTTGATTCTATCGTATGTCTGGTCGAAGAAGGCCAGTTCGAGGTCAAGGCCGACGGCCTGCACCTGAAGGCCATGGACCCTTCCCAGATATCTATGGTGTCGTTCACGATGCCTAAGGAGGCATTCCTGGAATACAACGTGTCAGAGGAGATGAAGCTGGGCCTGGATATAGGCCAGTTCGCCAATGTCCTGGCCAGGGGCAAGAAAGGCGAGAAAGCAGAGCTTTCCGTGGAGGAGGGCAGGCTGGTCGTCAAGTTCTTCGGAGAGAAGCATAAGAGAACCTTCAAGGTGCCTCTCATAGAGAGCGGGGACCGGGTGCAGAAGGAGCCCAAGATAGAGTTCAAGAACAGCGCCAAGATAAGGGCAGACGCCATCAAGGAGACGCTGAAGGACGCCAAGCTCATCAGCTCGCATGTGAGGCTTCAGCTCACCCCTGAGCAGTTCATAGTGGATGTGAGGGGTGAGAACGGGGATGTGAAGGCGGAATTCGACAAGGGCGGAAGCGATCTTGTGGAGCTCAACTCCAACAGCCCTGCCAAGGCGACTTTCCCGCTCCAGTATCTGGAGGATATGGTGAAGGCGACTTCAGCTTCATCAGTCGTCATGGTGAACCTGGAGACCGACAGGCCGCTCAGACTGGAATACGATGTGGAAGGCGCCCATGTGGTGTATTACCTGGCCCCCAGGATAGAAACAGACTAATACGTCGATTGACGGATATTGTGACATAAGTTTAAATAGAGAAGGTGGCATAAAATATACATTCGTAGGACCAGTGTCCATGGGAGAGACAATATGAAAAAGACAGAATATTCGTTCGTGCAAGAGGCTGAGGATGTGCTCCATACTCTGGATGCCAGCAAGCATGACGATTATGATTTGCCGGAGTTCTCCAAGGAGGTGCCAGCCGCATCCAGGAAGCATGAGAGCGGCGACACTGTCACTGTCGAGTATGACTGGAAGGAGTCCAAGAACGAAAGCATAAGGGTCAAGAGGATAGATTTCAGGAAGGGCGAGGACCTGGATGGCCTCTATAGGGTGGCTGCCAGGGATGGCGCAGACAGCATCTGTTTCAAGCACAATAACAATACTTACATCATAAGGAAAACCGTCCGGGAGATCGCCCAGGCGCTCTACAACGCATATGGCAAGATAAAGGGCGCCATTGAGTCGGTCATCGGCTATATCAGGACGGTATTGGGCCATGAGTACGTCCTGGCCAAGGTGGAAGGCCCGGCATGGGCTTTCGACAAGAGGATAAGCAAGGAAAGCGTGACTTATGTGGACGTGGACAACCTTGACCGGAAGTCCAAAAGCAAACTCTGTGAGATGGTCGCTGAGAGGATATCCGAGCTCCATGCGACTAATGTGATCATAGGGAGGTTCACGCTTAACAACATACTTCTCGGGAACAACGACGTAAGGTTCACTGACCTTAGGAAGCTGAGGGTGTCCAGGAAGCGGTCGTTCGTCATAGACGAGTTCAAGAGCATACTCCAATACCTGTTCGCCATAGGCGTGGCTTCACGCGAGGACGTCTATTGCGCGATAGCTTATTATGCAGCCCAGAACGAGGATGGCTGTGAAGAGTGGTACCAGGACAAGACAGGCAAGAAAGCAGCTGACCAGCTGGATATCGCTTCTAGGATAGAGCAGGAGATCTACAGCTAGGCGCTTTCTATCTTCGTCTCCCCATTCCTCTCTTTGTCACGTGTCAGCCTGTAGCTTGCGGCGAAGTCAGAACCCATGAATGCCTCGTCGTGGGTGATGACAAAGGTCTGTTTCACGACTTCCGGCACCTTGGACTGCAGGGCTAATGAGAGCATCTCCACTGCTTCTGAATCCAGGTTATGTGTGGGCTCGTCCAGGATAAGCCAGCTCAGACGCGGGGTGAGGACCATGGCCAGAGCGATTCTCAGGGCTAATGCAGCACTGGCACGCTCTCCGCCGCTGGCGACCGTCTCCAGACCTTTCCATGCAGAGCCGTCATTGACCTCGAAGATATAGTCTTTTTCGCTGACACCCAGACGCAGGGAATGGTAGTTGCGGTAGGGGTAGAACATGCCCCAGATCTCGTTCATGGCAGTGTTTATGGCCTCTGCAAGGCTCAGGCGGAGGTTTGCCTGGGTCTCCAGGAGGGCATTCCTGTAGATTGAAAGCTGCTCTTCTAGTTTGGCAAGGTCTACTATGTCATTTTCCAATGCCCGTATGGTGGTTAGTTCTTCCCGGACGAGCTTCAGGATGTCTGATGAGGATTTGAGCTGGGCCTCTGACGCGCGTTTTGACGATAGGGCGCGTTCGGCTTCAAGCCCTGACTTCTCTGCTGCAGAACGGAGCTCCTCGAAGGCCTTTTCGTCGAACTTCGTCTGGGCGAGCTGCTCTTTTGTGATGGCAAGGCGTTTGGATATGGCGGCTAACTCGGCCTTCTTCCCCACCAATGAGCGGACTGTGCTCGCTTCCACCTTCAACCTCTCGATGGTGTCGGAAAGCGCGTCTGCCTTTTTCCTTATATCTTCCCGCGCTACCCAGGCTTTCGCGATTTCTGCTTCCAGAACGGCCTTCCTTGGCTGTAGTCCCTCTGCGGCTTTGGCTTCGACCTCCAGACCAGTGGTTTTTTCAGACAGGATGGAGACCTTCCTTGTGCGTGTGGCGAGGTCCTCGTTGGCTCTTTTGGAGGTTATCAGGAGACCGGATATCTCGGCCACGCGGGCTTTTTTGGTTTTGGTGGCGCTTTCCTTCTCGGATTTCACATGAGAGATGCCGTCTTCGGTGAGCTTGGCTGAGCATAATGGGCATTCGGAGAGGCCTGGTTTGAGCCGTTGCATGGCTTCATTGAGTTCTGTGAGTTCGCGCTCAATGGATTTGCGCTCGGATTCTAAAGAGATAAGGGACTGTTCGGCGTCTTTCTGCTGCTTTGACAGCGTTTCCATGGTCTGATTGGCCAGAAGCGAGGTGAGTTCTGCGCGGGTGGTTGCCAGTTTGGCCGAAGCTTCGGAAGCAGCCCTGAGTTTGGCCTCTATGGAGCCGGACTCCTTGGAAATGGTGGATGCCTGCTCTTCTGCTGATTTCATGGATGAATTGAGTTTGGAGCGCTCCTCGGCCAGGGATTTGAGCTTGGTTTCCAGCTCCTTAAGGGAAGCCTCGTCCACTGCCTGGCCTTCCAGCTCTTTTATAAGGGATTCCTGCTGCGCAGAGAGGCGGACGGCTTCCTTATCCAGCCTTTCGAACTGCTCCCTGGTTTTGCGCATGGCTTCCAGGCGTGAGGAGAGCGATTGAGCCAGCCTGGCCTGGGTTTCGTATGCAAGGGAGGCCTCCTTGAGAAGGATTTCCGCCTGCGCCTGGACGCTGGTTTGCGTCTTCTCTTTCGCCTCAAGCTCCATGACCCGCTCCTTGCTGAAGCGCTCCTCAAGGACCTGCCTTTTGGATTTTGTCCGGTGTATGACCGTGACGATGTTGGCCCGGGCGGTCTCGAACTTGTCCAGCCCCAGGAGGGCATCCACCTCTTCTTTCCTTCTGCCAGGGTCCAGGGTGAGGAAGTAGTCCAGATTATTCTGCTCGGCGTAGATGGCCCTGGTGAAAAGGTCGTAATCCAGGGCCATGAGGGAGCTTATGGCTGATGTCACTGCGACAGGACCGTGCTCGATGAGGAAGTTGTCGCGGTAAAGCTCGGCCTTGGAGGATGTGCCTTTCTTTGAGCGCTCTATGGAGCGTTCGGAGCGGTAGAGATGGTTGTCCCATTCGAATTCCAGGATGATTGTGGCTTTGGGCTCGTTGAGGCGGACGACGTTGTCCAGCTTGAGCTTCCTGCGTTCCAGGGCAGGGAAGGTGCCGAACAGTGCGAATGAGATGCCTTCCAGTACTGACGATTTTCCAGCGCCCATAATTCCTACCAGGAGGTTGGTGCCCTGACGGAACTCGAGCTTGGTGTCAGAATGCGAGCGCCAGTTGAGAAGCCGGATGGACTTTATCATCTGAGAATAGTTAGGCGGAAGGGAATTAAACCAGTTCCATACAGTATGGTATCTGTGATGACTAAGGGCTTGGACTGCGGTCCAAGTTTGGCCATCACTCCGTGATGACCAAGGTGATCACTGAGCTGTTTCCCTAAGCCAGCGCTCCGGTAGCGTGTCAACGCTTCAGGGGCCAGGAAGCAATTCCGGCCACGGAATGATCAAAACGCGCGAGCGTTTTGGTCTGTTGTGGCGCGAAAGCGCCACAGCAAAGCGATGACGATTGACGTGCGGTCTGATTATATTTTATACCATGACTGGGCTATCACGCCATGGAACTTGGCAAGACGCTCTATGTCGCTGATAGGAAAGCCTGGCGCACGTGGCTTTCCAGGCACCACGGAAGGGCAAAGGAGATCTGGCTGATTTACTACAAAAAATCATCAGGCAAAGCGAGGATTCCGTACAACGACGCTGTGGATGAGGCGTTGTGCTTCGGCTGGATAGACAGCATCGTCAAGAAAGTTGATGATGAACGGTTCGCCCAGAGGTTCTCCCCGAGAAGACGCGGAAGCGTGCTTTCGCAGCTGAACAAGGAACGCATCAGGAAGCTGGTTCTTGAGAAGAGGATGACCGGAGCCGGGCTCAGGGCGGTCGCGCATGCGTATGATGGCGGGTCGGACCACGGAACTGCCTGGATTCCCGTGGATGTGGCTAGGGCGATGCGGAGATGCCCTGCCGCGTGGAGGAATTTCCAGAAGTTCCCGGAGAGCTACAAGAGGATACGCATCGCATATCTGGAAGGCCGCAGGAGGCAGGGCGCAGAACCGTTCCGCAGAAGCCTTGGATATCTGGTGAGGATGACCGCTAAGGACAAACGGTTCGGATTCGTGAGGGAATGATAATGCCAACGTGGGCGGGCAGGGCTATCAAAATCAGGTTCTTTTTCGATAATCACATGACGCATCCTACTGCATGCCGAGTAGGGATTTGAAGAACGCGATTATCGCTTCAAGCAGGTCGCGCATCATACCGCGGTACTCGTTCGAAGTGCCATTCTGTGACTGGTTGCCAAGCGTCAAGTTCATATTTTTTTCAGGCAGTTCGCCTTGCCATGGCAGCGTCGCGGTTTGCTGGCTTGCGTTCTGCGTCTGGTTTTGTGGCTGAGGGCAATCCGCGGCAGTATCCACGCAGGTTCCATCAGGACAGACGACCGCGCCAGGGCATGGAGAAACGATCAGGGGCAATGGGTCTGATGAAGAGCCGAACGTGTATGGGGTGTCACCTATGCCGTCGTTGTCAGCGTCCGTGCCAGCATAATCGCTCCATGAGTTGCCGCCGAGCTGGTCTCCTCCGATGATGTTGGCACCTGGCGTCTTTGCTATGCTCCAGTTATTGCTGCTGCCTGCGGAGTAGGCGTTGTTTCCATTCTCGAACAGGTTGTTGTAGATGAGATTGTTGTTGCTGTTGAAGGAATAGATGCCGTATTCAGCGTTATTCCTTATGGTGTTGCCAGTGAAGGTGTTATTGTCGACCTGGTTGAGCTCGACGCCTTTTTTTGCGAACCCTTCTATCGTGTTCCCGCTAAATTCGTTGAACTCGCTCCTCCAGCCTTCGGGGCTTCTTTCTAAGGTAAGGCCATTGTAGGAGCCAGATATGATTCTGTTGTTCCTTATCACGTTGTATTTTGCTCCGGTGACTGTGAAACCGGTGCTGCTACCTGTGATGTTGTTGTTCTCAATCGTGTTATAGTAGGCGAGGTTCACGATCATGCCATGATGGTAGTTCTGGATATTGCAGTTTTTCACGGTGATATACGGCTGGTACGAGTACGGCATGGAGGCGCTTCTGCCGATGTAGACACCGACCCCGCCGCCATTACCGACTAGTGTCGCGCCATCGCAGTCCAGCGTCACAAAGAGATTGGACACCACCAGGCCGCCGTCCAATGCATAAGTTCCTGGGCAGAGTGTCGCGTTGTGCGTCACTTCAAGAGTTGTCGGAGACCATGGATTTATCTTGGTTCCGTAGGTATCAGGATTGTTCAGGTCAACGCAGTCAGCAAGAGCGAGCGGCGTAAGGCACAATATTGATAGCAGGAACAGGAGTTTTTTCATAGGACCGCACCAACCAGCATTTCTGGACGGGATGTTTTCTGTATATCCGCTATCTCCTGGAAGGATTAAGAAAGCTCCGAGGCCGGATAGCAATATATGCTTTGCTGGAGTGGTATGTTTTGATGATGTCTATGAGTCTCAACAAATATGCGGCTGAACTGATTGGGACTTTCGTGTTGGTCCTGATAGGGTGCGGGAGCGCAGTCATAGCAGGAGGCCAGATAGGATACCTGGGGATAGCCCTGGCCTTCGGTTTCGCTGTGCTATCCATGGTATACGCGATTGGCGGCATCTCGGGGTGCCATATCAATCCGGCGATAACCGTGGCGATGCTGGTCGCTGGCAAGATCAAGCTGAAAGATGCGGCAGGGTACATGATCTCGCAATGCATCGGAGCGATAGCTGCGTCCGCGGTGCTGCTCGTGATTGCAAGCGGAAACCCGGCTTATTCGCTCGCTGTCAACGGGCTTGGCCAGAATGGATACGGACCGGATTATCTTGGAGGGTATTCGCTTGTGGCGGCTTTGGTCGCTGAGGTGGTCCTGACAATGGTATTCCTGCTCGTGATATTCGGTGCGACGAGCAAGGGAGCGCCTTCAGGTTTCGCTGGGCTCGCGATAGGCATTTCCCTTGTGTTCATACACCTTGTCAGCATACCGATCACCGGCACTTCGGTCAACCCGGCACGGAGTTTAGGCCCTGCTGTGATTGCCGGCGGGAACGCCCTGGCGCAGCTGCCGGTGTTCATAATCGCTCCGCTTATCGGGGCTGTGCTGGCAGCGTTGATCTGGGAGTATGTCCTGGGCAAGAAACCAGAAAAAGAATGACCGCACCATTTCTTTGTTTTTTATTTTGCTGTTTTTTGTCTAGTGGTAAGTCAGCCCTTCTTCTTGGAATCGCCATTATTCTTCAGGTGGGCGTAGGATTTCCAGTAGAAGAAGCCCACCACCATGAAGGTTGAGATTGGCGAGAGCCACGACGGAATGTCGTAACCGAAGCTGTCCAGTATCATTATCGCGCCAAGCACAAGGATGGAGTACATGGCTCCGTTCTTCAGGAACACGTACTTTTTTATGTTCTCTATGTTGCGTATCGTCAGCTCCCGGACAAGGAATGCTCCGATGCCGTTGCCGATTAGGATGAGCGGTACTGCAAGCGTGAAGGCGAACGCACCCACCACCCCATCTATGGAGAATGTGGCGTCTATCACTTCAAGGTAAAGGAGTTTGGACACATCGCTCAGACCTTCTGAACCGCCCTGCTCACGGAGTTCCATCTCTTTCTGCTCTGCGTTCTGCTTGAAGCCATGCACTATGAAGAACGCTGTGGAACCGACCACGCCTCCGAACGCCACCATCGGGTCCATGTTTATGGCATACCAGGTGATGACGGCAAGGAAGATGGAGACTACAGCGAAGAACCACACGCTCTGGGATTTGAAGAACCTCTCGCCAGGAAGGCCGAACTGCTTCTCCTCCATGAAAAGCCAGTGGAAGAAAAGGAAAACCAGGAAGACACCGCCGCCCATGAGAAGGATGGGGCCGCTGGCCTCCACCGCCGCGACCACGCTCGGGTCGCTGCTCAGGGTGGCTGTGAATGCTCCGATAGGACCGAGGGCAGGATTGGCGACGAACAGGATGAGGCCGGGGAGGGCGCCCCTCACAAGGAAGACTGCAATTATGAGCCCCCAGAGAAGGAACCATTTACGGGCCCGCTCGGACATCTTAGACAGTATTTCGGCGTTGATTATCGCATTATCAAGGCTGGTTATGCCCTCGAAGAATGCCAGTCCGAGGACTGTCAGGGTCATGCCCAATATGTCCACAATCAGCTTTGTTGCATGATGATGGTTAAAAATATGCAGGGCGTATGTGGAAGCATGAGACTAACATTCTCGATTTTGGCCATCATAGTGTTCGCTGGCATGGTGTTCGCGGCGGATGATGTGTTCGAGGTTTCCATATCGCCCAGCCATCCCGGCCCGGACGATGAGGTGACCATAACCGCTGTCTATTCAGGCGCTGACGTACCCATCAGGGTGATAAGGATATTCGTGGATGGGGAGCAGGCGGAGGCATGCGAGACCAAGACGTGCGCATTCACCGGCGGGCCCTACGAGGACGGATTCGAGTACTATGCGACCTATGAGGATACCATTGGCGGCTCAGGGGAGAGCGAGGTAGTGGTCGTATCGCTACCTGACAAGGACCATGATGGCATCTTTGACTTCGAAGACAACTGCCCGGATGTTTCGAACCATAACCAGACAGACCAGGATGGGGATAACATCGGCGATGTGTGCGACAACTGCAAGCTTGTGAAGAACAGCTACCAGGATGACGAGGATGGGGACAGTGTCGGTGATATGTGCGACAACTGCATGGAGATAAGCAATGACGACCAGAGAGACTCCGACGCGGATGGTGTCGGTGATGCATGCGACAACTGCGCCAACTTAGCCAACCCGAAACAAACAGATTATGATGAAGATGGTATCGGAAACGAATGCGACAACTGCGAGTTTGACCCGAATCCTGACCAGAATGACAGTGACTACAAGGAGGTCTGCCCTGGAAGCGGCAAGGGCAGCCAGCCCGGGGATACGGTATGCCAAAAGGTGTATGATGGCTATGCCGATGCTTGCGACAACTGCCCTGACATCTACAATCCAGGCCAGGAGGATAGCGACAACGACGGGACAGGAGACATCTGCGACAACTGTCCTGAGATATCCAACTGGAAGCAGGGCGATATAGATGGCGACGGGCTTGGAAATGCGTGCGATTGCGATGACCATTACAAAGGGGAGAACGAGACAGGTGCCGACTGCGGGGGAATATGCGGCGGCACCTGCCCGGCTTGCGTACCAATCCTTTACAGCGGCAGCCCATCGGCTAAGATAGATATCGTCTTTGTTCCTGACAAGGACTATTATGGCGATATGAAGACGTTCCTGAGCGATGTGGATAACATCATAAACCAGGGCTACCTGAAGGCCGAGGAGTTCAATGATTCTAGGTGCAAGTTCAACTTCTACTATTACCCACAGGCCGGCGAATACAAGGAGGTCTGCGCGGCATGGGACCTGCCACCTGCGGAGAAGGTGGATTGCGCTTTCGCAGATGCGACTGCGATAGTGTTCAAGAGCAACAAGAGGGCATGCTCATCAGGGGTGTTCTCGCTTCCGTCCAATGATCCTAAGACCGCGGTCCATGAGACCGGGCATTCAATATTCGGGATGGCTGATGAATACTGTTGTGATGGTGGCTACTGGCAGCCAGACGCTCCGTATCCTAACGTATTCGATTCTAAGGCAACCTGCCAGGCCGGTTCGGCAAGCCCTTCTACATGCCTGAACTACTGCCCTGAGAAGAGATGCTGGCCTGGCCCGGCGACTTCCATCGCCACCTGCAGGAACTATTACAAATCCAAGGGCTGGGACCCCGATGAATGCGACTGCAAGGCATGGGCTAAGAAGAACGGGATGCCGGAAAGCTCGTGCACCCAGACAAGCTCTGACAACTGCCCGCAGGTCTATGTGGATTATTGGAAAGCGCGGAACGTTTTCAAATCAGAACTCACGACCATCTCCCCGAACTGGTGCAACTGGCGCGGTTATGGGATAACCGAGTGCTGCGCGAACAACGGCAACGGATGGTGGAAGTCAGACCCTGAGAACTGCACCATGCTGAACGGCAATGTGTTCGGCAATGACTGCAGCGGGCGCGTGGAAGCGAAGCTGGATTCGCTGCATTCCTGCGAGCCGATAAAGATGACGGGATTTGTTAGTACCGAGAAGAAGGCGGTCGTGATAGATTACTTTTTCAGCGGTATAAAGAACGATACTGACGGGGGCAATGCCAGCTGGAATGGTGGCGCACGGGTCATCCACCGGGCTGTGAACATCACGTATAGCGAACCGCCGAACAATTTCCGCCAGCGTGGCGAGTTCCGCGCGCGGGCGAACACCTCGAACGGGACATACGAGTTCTATATAGAGGACCCGCGTATGTACAGGCTTTCTGACGTGGATAATTTCGAGCAGGGCATGGTTGTGGGGAACGAATCCGAGCTGAGCGTCGTCCTTCCGGTTGTACCGGGCATGACCATCATCGAGATTGTGGATGATGCGACGAACGAGACCCTGGATACGCTCGATGTCCTGCCTTACATCCAGGCATTCTGCCAGGGAAAGAACGATAGCGACTGCGCGGAATATGGCGGGGTTGAAACCAGGGAACCCCAGGCCCAGGAAAACGAGACTGGTGGGGAGCGCACCCAGCCGCAAGAGAGAACCGGGGGGATTGATCCTATAGTCATCATTGCCGGCATTGCCATCGTATTGGGCGTTGCGGTGGCGGCATGGTGGTTCCTGGTAAGGAAACCGCCAAGCAGGTGAAAACAGATAGCTAGCTGGCCTTCTTTTGCCTCCTGCCGGCTTTTTTCCTTCTCCGGAAAAGCACATAGGCGAACAGGATGAAGAGGCCGATGATGCCGCCATAGTCGAAGAGCGGGATGAGGAAACAGCAGTAGAGCAACACGCCTCCGATGCCAAGCAGCGCGATGAGCATCTCGCCTGAGTTGTGCATCGCATGGAAGAACGCTGCGATTGGCACGCCGACGAAGAGGCCGAGGCCTGGAGCCTGGAATCTCCTTTCGATCAACCAACCGATGATTGCTCCGGTCAATGCAGTGTAGAATCCGTGGTTGGCTGAGAAAAGGATGGCCCGCAAGAAGAAGACCACGAACCAGCCGAGGATGTTAGACCCCATGGGGTTGGAAAGCAGATACACCCAATTCTCTATGAACGAGAAGCCCATGCCGATGACAAAACCGAAAAGGATGCCGTCCTCTATGGAGTCGTATTCGTGGTGTTCTGAAACAAGGCAGAGCCCGGCGCCTTTGTAGAACTCCTCCACAGGGGGGGTGAGCATGAAGGTGCTGATGAAGGCCAGGCCTGCGAATCCAAGGATGGCACCGGCTATCGTGTTGAAGCCGATGGCCATCAGGGCTGCCAGGCAACCCCAAAGGAAAAGCGTCACCACAAGGCGAAGCGGCTCCCTCTCCCGGAATTCCATGTACCACCAGATGACGCACCAGACATAGGGTATGACGAACGCCATCAGGCCGGAAAGCACGAAAGCGACGAGCGCGGTCTCGGATTTCCAGACCTCTGCTGAGATGGCCATGTAGAAGAGCATGATGAAGATGCCTACGGTTTCAAGGAGCCAGAAATATGGCGAGAGTATGAAGGAATGGAATTTCTGGAGGATAGTCTTGCCGTTGGACAGGGGGGAGATTAGGGAAGCGAGGGTGTATTCGCCTTTGAATAGTGTGGTGTGGCTGGTATGGCTGGCGATATAGAACATGAGCAGGGTTATGGGGAGCAGAATGGCTGCTGAAATCAGGAGCAGGAGAGTTATGATCGAGGAGGCGCTCCAGAAGTTCTCCTCGTAGGTGGACCAGTCCGCGCTGAGCTCTATCGGCTGGGAGGCATATTCCTTGTCTTCTGTGATGAGGACCGCGAATATCTTATAGTCCTGCGAGCGGAGATAGTTGTAGGGGACCAGGGCAGTGCATGGGAATTCGGTCTGGCTGGCATAATCCTCGAAGAGCTCAAAATCCTCAAGGCAGTCTACCACCCCCACACGTTTGCCGTCTGCATAGATGTAGAGTGAGAGGGTGTCCGGGGTCGTGAGGGGCGGGGTCGCGATGGTGGTACTGAGCCCGTAGGGCGAATCGTCCGGAACGATGCTGGATGGCACTACGGCCGACAGCGTCAGGCCGCTGTTCTGCTCCATATCCCCGATTTCCAGCTTGATGTCGTTCTCTGCAAGGAAAGGCAGGAAGATGGTGAGGATGCTCAGGAGGATACCGCAGAGCGCAGCTAGCAGCACCAGACCTATGAATATGCGGTTAATGGTTTGAAGCAATTTCTCACTCACCGGCTTTCTTGGATTTTTCCATGGATGGCATAGGCGGGGATGCAATTAAATGTTTGCGGATGAAGAAAGTGCGGTGATAATGCTGTTCGAAGGCATAAAGAGAAACGTAATCGTGCTGGGCATCGTCAGCTTCCTCACTGATGTGTCCAGCGAGATGGTATTCCCGATCATCCCGCTTTTCCTGACCACGGTGCTCGGCGTAGGCACGGAAATAGTCGGACTGGTGGAGGGTGTGGCTGACAGCATCTCCAGCCTGCTGGACATATTCTTCGGCTATTGGTCTGACCTCAGGGGAAGGAGGAAGGATTTCGTGGTGGCAGGCTACGGACTGTCGGCTATCCTGAAGGCAGGGCTGGTGTTAGCCACCATCTGGCAGCAGATATTGCTGATACGGGGCCTGGAGAGGGTGGGCAAGAGCATACGGACATCGCCGAGGGATGCTATAATAGCGGAATCGGCTGATGAGAAGAGCAGGGGGGCCGCCTTCGGCCTCCACAGGGCCAAGGATACGATGGGAGCGGTTGTAGGGCCGCTCTTGGCTTTGGCCATATTGTCCTTGTACGGACAGGGCGAGAGCGGATATCGTACGGTGTTCATGTTCGGGCTGGTCCCTGCTGCGCTCGCGGTCTTCACCATACTCCTGTTCGTGCGCGAGCCAAAGAAAACACCGCAGAAGGAAGCGGTGAAGAAACCGCATTTCTGGGAGTCGCTCCGCATGCTCGGCCAGGGTTACAAACGATTCCTCATGATATCCTGCCTGTTCTCGCTGGCGTATTTCAGCTTCGCGCTCTTGATCGTGAGGGCGAGCAATATCGGGATAGCTACCCAGGACATACTGCTGATATATGTCCTCTATAACGTGGTCTATGCGATAGCATCCATGCCGATAGGGACGCTTTCCGACAGGATCGGGCGGAAGCATGTGATAGCCGCATCATTCATGCTTTATGCCCTGATATGCGTGGGTTTCATATTCGTGAGCGATTTCTGGCAGGTGGCTGCACTTTTCGCGATTTATGGGATTTTCGTGGCGGCTGACGAGTCTGTGAATAAGGCTTACATTTCTGACATGGTCGAGGAGAAGAGTAGGGGAATTGCGTTGGGGGCATATAACAGCGCGGTAGGCGCGGTCTATCTGCCGGCGAACGCCATATTCGGAGCGATATGGGCTGGTTTGGGGGCTACTGTGGCATTCGGGGCTGCTGCGGCGGTCGCAGTCGGAGCCGGAATCCTTATGGCTACGCAGAAGTAGCTATTTCAGGACCTTGCCGGTCTCCATGTACCAAAGGTAGAGATCCAGCTCGCCCTGACACAGGCCAGAACGCGATGCGACCGTTTCGAGAGCATGCTCGATTTCGAGGTACTTTTTCCGCGGGAGCGATTTGTTTTTGGGTTTTTTGATTATTTTGTGGCGGGCGAGCAGACCTATTATGTGGAAATCTATTATCGCCAGGTCGCGGCAACCAATATTCCTGAGGAAGTGGCTCGCCTCCTTGTAGCCGAGGCCGAGGATGTTTTCTGCGAGCCAGGCCCGGAGGACCTTCTCATCACCGGCTGAGGCAAGCATGCCCTTGAGCTTTCTGCGGCGCTTTCTCGCTTCTACTATATACCGCGCCCTTGTATTGGGAAAACGGTAGCCGAGGCGCCTGAGCTCTGCGGCGAGTGCTGGCTCTGGCAGGCTTGTGAAGCCGCCGCCTATCGCATCCTGTATCCTTATCGCACCTTCGGCACTGTAGTTGGCGGTTAGAAGGCAGAAACAGAGTTCGCTGAATACCTCATCTTCGGATTGGGCCCGTCTCGCCTCAAATTCCGCCATGCGCCTTTTCACCGACGATGCGACGCGGCCTTTTTTTAGCGATTCGAGCGAGCGGCAGAGCGCTTCCATTATGATGATTGTGCTGAGGTTAGTTTATTAAAAGTTGGGGTTATAGAAACCGGGCATGGAAGACCCGTTCATTATGGCTGCCGAAGCCGCGCACAAGTGCCGGATAACATCGAACCCCGGCATTGAGAAGCTGAGGGAGATGGCAAGGCCAGATGAGCAGACGACAGAGTACGGAAGCGCCAACTACATAACTTCAGTTCGCTCGAGGAGCGCAAAATTCACGGAAATCGTGTTCACAGCTTCGCCCCAGCAGGAGAAGATGCTGGCAGAGGTGAGCGCATATCTGGATGGAAAGGAGCTCATAGCCATCGACCGCATCATGTGCCTGCGGGGGGGTTATGAGACCCCGATAAGGCTTTTTGTGACAAAAAAGTTCGCCAGGCTCGCATACATGTGGGGAAGGATGCTTTTCGTGCCTGCCAAGGAGGTGGAACGGCCGGAGTTCACCATCATCGATATCCCTGAATGGCCCGAGCGCAAAGTCCTCGTGGACCCTAAGAACTTCATCACGTTCATACTCGGCTCGGATTATTGCGGTGAGATAAAGAAAGCGGGCCTGCGCATGGTGATGTACGCGCACAAGACGAAGCGGGGCGGCCTCGGGTTGCACGCCGGCTCGAAGATACTCAGGGTGCTGGATGCCGGGGGCAGGGGGTTCATCGAAAAGGGGGTGCTTCTTTTCGGCCTGAGCGCGACAGGCAAGACGACGCTTACGTGCCACCACCACTGGCTGGACGCATCCAAAGGGGAGCGCGTGAGAATCAGGCAGGATGACATCGTCCTGCTCAACAGGGACAGCTCGGCGGTGGGGACCGAGGATAATTTCTACATAAAGACAGATGGCCTGGAACCGGATTCGCAGCCGCTCCTCTACAAGGGCGCGACATCACCGAACGCGATACTGGAGAACGTGAAGGTGGATGGGGCTGGCAGGGTGGATTTCTTCGATTCGAGCATAACCTCGAACGGGAGGGGCGTGGTGATAAGGAAGGAGCTGGATTTCACTGATGCGTCCATAGACCTGGAGCGTGTGGATATGATGGTGTTCATAACCCGGAGGAAGACGATTGTGCCACCCATAGCCAGGCTCAATCCGGAGCAGGCCGCAGCGTTCTTCATGCTCGGCGAATCCGTGGAATCCTCTGCGGGTGACCCGGCGCAGGCAGGGAGGCCGCTTCGCGTCGTCGGGACGAACCCGTTCATAATCGGGCCCCTGGAGGAGGAAGGAAACCGCTTCCTGGAGATTCTGAGGGCGAATCCGCATATCGAATGCTACCTCCTGAGCACTGGGGCATGCGGGGCACACCCCGGAGTGGATGATGGGGTGAAAATCACAGTGTACGATTCTGCGCGGCTGCTTGCCGATGCCGCCAGGGGCGCGATAAAATGGGAAACGGATCCTGATTGGGGTTATGAGGTGGCGGCCGAGGTCGGCGATGTGGATATGCGGCGTTTCGACCCGGAGAGGCACTACAGCGAAAACGAGTACCGGCGCCTGACCGAAGAGCTGAAAGCTGAGCGGCGGGCATGGCTAGGGCAGTTCAAAGGGTTGAAGAGGGAAATCGCCGGGGCAGTCTGAAGGCATGCGATGCATCAAAGTGGATAATAGAGCGGGCTAGCGCCCTTTCCATATCGTTTCTGGCACCTTCTTCTTATAGTTCTCATATCGGCCAAGGACGAAAAGCAGATCGCCGACGCGGTTCATGTAGACAACGATGTCCGGATTGACCTTGTCCTTCTGTGATAGGGCGACGATGGCGCGCTCGACACGCCGGCAGACCGTCCTTGCCAGGTGGAGAAGCGATGCGGTCTTGCTGCCGCCAGGGGCTATGAAATGGTGGAGCGGCGGGAGCTCGGCCTCCATTTTATCTATCTCGGCCTCGATTTCGCTGACGCGTTTTGGGGCTATCTGTTTGGCCTTGCTGCCTTTCGAAGCCAGTTCTGCGCCTATGACGAACAGGTCGCCCTGCACCCGCTTCAGGGATTCAGAGAGCGCGCCGTTATCTGAGAAGGCGAGGACGATTCCTAAGGTGGCATTGAGCTCATCCACAGAACCATAGGCTTCCAGACGCGGGTCGCTTTTAGGGACCGCGGTGCCGCCAAGAAGAGAGGTGTTGCCCTTATCGCCGAATTTGGTATAGATGCGCATGAGGATAATCGTGCAAAAGAATAAATAAACGCGCCTGTTTTACATACCCATGACGCTTGTCGAAGATTTCTCCCTGCTTGAGAAGCACGGTTTCAAGCTCTTGCCGTACTATCTTGCGAAAAATGAGGCCGATGCACTGAAGGCTGCCAAGAAGATAGGCTATCCGGTGGCATTGAAGATAGTGTCTCCTGAGGTGGAGCATAAGACGGACATCGGCGGAGTCAGGATAACGCTCAGGAACGAGGAGATGCTCAGGAACGCCTACAAGGAAATCATGCAGAACGCCAATGGCCGGAAAGTGGACGGCATACTCGTCCAGAAGATGGCCAGGAAAGGCGTGGAACTGATAATCGGGGGCAAGAAGGACCCGCAGTTCGGGCACATGGTGGTGCTTGGCTTAGGCGGCATCTACGTGGAGATATTCAGGGACATAAGCGCTAGGATCTGCCCGCTTGTCGCATCAGACGTGGACGAGATGGTCGCTGAGCTCAAGGTACACCCGCTCCTTGAAGGCGCGCGGGGGAAGAAGCCGGTGAACAAGAAGGCATTGGAGGCCTTGGTGCTGCGGATGTGCAGGTTCATGGCCGAGGAGGATATAAAAGAGATGGACCTCAACCCGGTCGTATTCGACGAAAGGGGTTGCGATATAGTGGATGCCAGATTCAGCAGGTAGATTTTCATGAAGAGAATGATCAAAAACCTCGGCCGGGTATTCGAACCCAAATCAGTCGCCATAGTAGGCGCTTCGGCCACACCCAACAAGATAGGCAATGTGCTGGTGAGGAATTTCCTTGACACCAAGTTCCCTGGCGCAGTCTATCCTGTGAACCCGAAGTATCCTGAGCTGTTCGGCCTGAAGTGCTATGCCAAGGTGAGTGACATCCCGGGCAAGGTGGATTGCGTCATAGTGGCTACGCCTGCCGAGACCGTGCCGGGAGTGATGCGGGACTGCGCCGACAAGAAAGTCGGCGGCGTGGTGATACTGAGCGGTGGTTTTGAAGAGGTCAACCGAAACGATTTGGCGCAGAAGCTCAGGGAGATAGCAGAAGCGAGCAACATCCCTGTGGTAGGCCCGAACTGCCTGGGTGTGTTCAACCCATACACGAAAGTGGATAGCATCTTCCTGCCGATGTACAAGCTGGAGAGGCCGAAGGCAGGCAGCATAGCGTTCGTCACCCAAAGCGGAGCGGTGGGCTCCACAGTAGTGGACCTGATGGCTTATTACGGCGTGGGACTGTCCAAATTCATATCCTATGGAAACGGGACGATCCTCGATGAGAGCGATTACCTGGAATATCTTATGCAGGACGAAAAGACAAAGACCATAATACTCTATCTTGAAGGTGTGAAGGATGGCCGGAAACTGCTGGCTGCCATGAAGAAGGTCAACAAGGTGAAGCCGATAATAGCCCTGAAGGCAGGGAAAGGTGCCGGAGGACAGGCTGCCGCCCGCTCGCACACTGGCAATATCGCAGGAAGCTATCTCGCTTACAATGCGGCATTCAAGCAGGCTAAGGTGGCTGAAGCCGATGGGATAGATGAAGTGTTCGATTTCGTCAAGATATTCAACCAACCGAAACCCAAGGGGAACCGGATGGGGGTCATAACCAACGGGGGTGGGATGGGCGTCCTGACCGCTGATTATATAGAAAGCGAGGGATTGGCCCTGGCCCAGTTCAGCGAAGAGACCAAAAAGGAGCTGGCGGAGATACTGCCGGCTTATGGAACTGTCGCGAATCCGTTGGATCTGGTGGCTGATGCGGGCGTCGAGGCTTATGAGAAAGCTATAGGGGTCATGATGAAGGACCCGAATATCGATGGTTTGATTGTCATCATCCTGACACAGACACCACCCATAGATGAACGCATCATACATGTCCTCACAAAGGTTTTGGATGCGCAGACCAAACCGATAGCCACCATATCTGTCGGAGGCACATATACAGAGGTTTATAGGAAAATCCTTGAAAGCAAGGGGGTTCCGAGTTACAGCTCCCCAAGAGCGGCAGTCAAGGCGATGGAACGACTTGTGGTTTATTCTAAGTACTGCAGGCAGCTAGGCAAGAAGTAGGGGGAGGGGGGAGTATAGTTCCAGTAATAAGCTTGTGTTGTTTGTTTTTAAGTATATGTAACTATAGTTACATAGTATGACTAACAAGCCATCTAGCACTCCGGATAGTGTGAATATTCTCTATATCTACGACCTCAATGCTTCTGACAAGAAAAAATTCAACAGGACAAAACGGCTTTTCTACTATCATCTGGGGAGGCTTCCTTTGAAAAAAGAATCCTGGAAGACAAAATCCGCGTTCGCTGTGCCACCCAGGATGGAAAAGATGGTCGACGCATTCTTCAAACGTTTCGGAAAGGCGGTTATGGCCTATAAAGCGGTTGCAGAATCTATTGAAGAATTGGAAAACTGAACTATCTGATTAGTGGAAGTATGGGGTCTCCCTGTAGCTCCAACTCGCACACATAAACGTCAAAATTGACCCCAGCCTTCGCCAGGACGGTCTTGTTTATCTTACCGAAAACACCGACTTTCTTCCCACTCACCATCACGCCACAGGAAATCTCAGGCTCAAAGGCCGGGTTCGGGGTTTTCTCCAGTACGAAATCAATGCCCATCTCGGCTGCCAGGGCCTGCAGGTGCCCGCGCGCATCAGCGAATTCCAGTTTCTTGTCCATGACCCCGAAAATCAGGTGTTTAGCGGTCTCCTGGCTCTTCTGCACCAGACCTATCTCATAGAATCTTTGGGGGAGCCGTTTCATCTTATTTATTTTGAAAGCATCCAACATATCAGCCATAAGGCTTGGCCGGATCACAGTGTAATCCGCAGAGCCGGGATTGGTGATTTCTATCACGCCATCCCCCTGTCCTATGGCTGCCAGCTTCTCTTTGTTGGTGAGCATGAATGTTTTCATCTCCATGAAACCCATGCCACGCATTATGCTGTCCATGCCGTCATGGGTCCGCATCCCCTCACCAGGGCAGAAGAAATCCGGTAATGTGGGTTTGAAGTTGTTGTAGCCATATGATATGGCGATGTCCTCAATGACATCTATCGGGCCCATGACATCGGCCCGGTACGGTGGCGCATATGCAATCCCTTTCTTGTATCCATATCCCATCCTGGCCAGGTGCTGCGCCATGTCGCTTTCACCAAGTTCCAGACCCAGCAGTCTGTTGGTCTCCTTCAGGCTTATCTTGACTGCTTTCGGGGCCAGGTCTGGGGAGCGGAACTTCTCCTTGCCGTAATGCATCATGACTTCATGGATGGTACCGCCCATATCAGCGAATGTGCACACGATGATGTTGAGCGCCGCCTTGCACGAGTGGATGTCGGTCCCGCTCACCTCTATGAATACGTCTTTGGTGTCCAGGTCCACCCTTCCGGTCTCAGCCGAGTTCACCACAGGTATGAGGGCCATCACCTTACCTTTGGCATCCACGAACACAGGATAGCGGTCATGATCCTTGATGATATAACCATACTGCTGGCCTTTCTTATGGGTCTCCAGTATCTCCTTTGCGCTCATCGGGTGTTCTGCTCCCAATGGCGTGTATCGTATCTCTTCCGGCTTCATTGTCGTGTAGCTGACCGGGAATTCTATTGCATGGAGGGGGTATATGCCCAGGCCGAACCTCTTCACCTTCCTCCCGAGGGTAGCCAACAATTTCTCCTGCAGAAGAACCATGTCCCTTATGCGTTGGTCATCGAACTTCAAATCCTTCACGACCGCGCAGACGGTATATGGCCTCACCGTAGCCACAGATGGGTGCACCACTACCGTGTAATCTGATTTTTTCGTTCCGTATTCCGGCAGCTTCTTGCCGTGGTATGCCTTCAGGGCCCTTGCCAGCCCTTCCATGGAGTACCAGTCCGGGCGGTTGGGTGTGAGTTCGGTTATTATCTTCTTCACTGTCGGTTCATATTCAGAAGGAGCACCGAGCTCGCTCAGCGAAGCTACCATCTTCTCTTTGGGCAGGTCGACCAGTCTTTTCATCTCCTCATACTCGAATTCCACCACGACCATACATTCACGAACCCCTTGCCTTCTCAGCCAGCTTCCTGACATAATCAGTATGATATTCGCCGCCAAGGCATGCAGTGCACAATGGCAGGCCTATGGCCTTCTTCAGCCCGTCCATGGAGATATAAGCCAGTGTATCAGCCCCGAGGAACTTCCCTATGGCATCCACAGACTTATCATCGGCAATCAGCTCCTTATAAGTGGACATGTCCACCCCATAGAAGCACGGTGCTTTCACCGGCGGGCAGGTTATGCGCAGGTGCACCTCTTTAGCGCCTGCCTTCCTGACCAATGCCACTATCTCCTTCAATGTCGTGCCCCTGACGATGCTGTCATCCACCAGGGCCACTGACTTTCCCCTTATAATCTCACGAACCGGGTTCAGCTTGAGCTTGACCGCACCGACCCTCTTGGACTGATTAGCCATTATGAACGTCCTTCCGATGTACCTGTTCTTTATCAGGCCTTCCTCGCATGGCACGCCCAGCTTCCGCGCATATCTGGCTGCAGCCGTGCGTGATGTGTCAGGGACAGGCACCACAACATCCACTTTGGCCGGCGCCTCCCTGGCAAGCGCCTCGCCGAGCATGCTCCTTGCTTCATATACGCTCTTGCCGTTTATAGTGGAATCAGGCCTAGCGAAATACACATACTCGAACATGCAATGCCTTGGTGTCTCTGGAACAAGTTGCTTCCTGACCATCTTCCCTCCATCCACGATGACAAGTTCCCCGCCCTTCACCTCGCCCTTGTACGGGATGTTATTTATATCCAGGGCGACAGTCTCTGATGCGAACGCTATGAAGCTCTCATTCTCGCCCCAAACCAGCGGTCGTATGGCATGCGGGTCGCGGAAAACGCCGAAAACGCCATTATAGATGCAGACATCGGAATAGGAACCCTCGAAACGCTCCATTATCCATTTTGCCCCCTCCTCGAAACCCTTGCTTCCTGCCAGGGCGAATACCATAGGCTCAGAGTCCACTGTGCTGGTATACTTATGGCCTTTTTCCTCAAAGGTCTTTTTCAGGTCGCCATAATTCGCCACATGGCCGTTGTGGGCCACTGCAATATCCTTGTACATAGATGGCTGGACATCGCACATCCTACACTCGCCTATTGTCGGGTACCTGGTATGTCCTATGCCCATGCCTCCCTTCAGGGTAAGGTCCTCTGGCTTGAATACGCCGCTCACCAGTCCGATGCCCCTTCTCGCCTCCATGGTCTTGCCGTTATAGATTGCGAACCCGGCAGCGTCCTGGCCCCTATGCTGCAATGCGATGAGCGCACGATAGAGGAGCGGGGCTACGTCATCCCCGTTCTTGGCCAGTATGCCGAATATGCCGCATTCTTCCCCTTTCTCTTCAGAATAAGGGCTGGACACCCACACTCCCATACCTTTACAATAGGAGATTCGCTTTTAATCGTTTTCCCAGCAACTCGTTCCTATGGCAAAGATAGATACGCTCTCGCGCGAAGTGGAAAAGATAAAGGAACGCAACTCCCGCGTGGAAGGCGACAAGGCATGGGAGACGAGTTTCACCCGCCGCGCCATAATCGCCATCGGCACCTATCTGGTATCCGCAGTTTTTCTTGTCGCGATAAATTCCCAATATCCTCTTCTGGTGGCGTTCGTACCGGTTTTGGGTTTCCTACTCTCCAGCCTCACGCTCCCGCTTTTCAAGGAATGGTGGTTCGGCAGCAGGAAATCCGCATAACGCTTCCCGTCGAACGTCATTTGCCCATGCTTTTTAAATCGCCTCCAGCAATATCATCCCAGGTGTAATTCTCATGAGACGCGTAGCAATCATAGGCGCAGGCATGACTGCCTTCGGCGAGCATTGGGAGCAGGGCTTCCGCGACCTCGTAGTGGAGGCAGGCATCCGGGCCATAACCGATGCAGGCATATCAGGTGACAGGATAGATGCAGGCTTCATAGGCACCATGGCCTCAGGCCGGCTTGTGGGCCAGGAGCATATAGGCGGCCTTCTCGCAGACTACATAGGACTCAATCCAATTCCGATTACACGTGTAGAAGGTGCGTGCGCATCAGGTGGCCTTGCGCTCAGGCAAGGTGTCATGGCCGTAGCCAGTGGCATGCATGACCTTGTCGTCGTAGGCGGCGTTGAGAAGATGACCGACCTCGGCGTCAACACTGTCAGCGATATCCTTGGCGGCGCAGGAGATCAGGAATGGGAGCTGTTTCTCGGCGCGACCTTCCCGGCCATCTATGCCCTTATGGCAAGACGGCATATGCAGGATTACGGAACCACCGAGGAGATGATGGCCGCTGTTGCTGTCAAGAACCACAAGAACGGCGCCAAAAACAAATACGCGCAATTCCAGAACGAGATAACCTTAGAGACAGTCATGAAATCCAAGATGGTCGCAGACCCGCTCAAGATCTTTGACTGCTCACCGATAACCGATGGCGCTGCAGGCGTGGTCCTTGCCCCGATGGACATGGCTCAAAGCTTTGTCAAGAAACCGATAGAGATAATCGCCTGCGCCCAGGCAAGCGATACCATCGCTCTGCACTCGCGCGAGAGCCTCACCAGCCTCAAAGCCACCAGGGTGGCTGCCAAGAAGGCCTATGACATGGCCAAACTGACCCCAAAAGACATAGACGTGGCTGAAGTCCACGACTGCTTCACGATCGCAGAGCTCATGGCCATAGAGGATTTAGGCTTCTTCCCGAAAGGCCAGGGCGGCAAGGCGACAGTGGAAGGCAAGACTGCCATCGGCGCTGAAATCCCAATCAACACATCCGGAGGCCTCAAGGCCTGCGGCCATCCTGTAGGCGCCACAGGCATAAAACAGGCAGTGGAATGCACCTGGCAGCTAAGGGGCGAGGCTGAAGGACGCCAGGTCAAAGATGCCCACATCGCCCTGAGCCACAACGTGGGTGGAAGCGGAGCGACCGCTGTCATCCACATCTATAGGAACCAGTAAGCCTACTTCTTCACCCTGACGAAAAACAGTCCTGCGAAGAGCAGTATGAATGCCGCTGGCGCAGCGCATGGGTTCTCTATCTCGCCACATTTAACCGCAGCCTGCTTTGTGCACTCATCGGCTGCCGCATAACAGACGCCCACCGAACCTTCCTGGCAGTCCGCCTTGTCATCACCGGTGCTGTACTGCGCCATACACGACTGGAGTTCTGAGGCGCATTCATCCACTGCCGAGCATTTGCCCTCAGCATACTTGCCGGCCATTATGGGGTAGCTTGTGCTCACACAGGCGGTTCCGCTCGCCTTGTAGCCTCCCGAGCGAGTCTATCTTCCCATGCTCATCGAACGAGCAGGACGCGCATGCCTTCCTATAGGAGGCTGCAGCGCAGTCTGCAGCGAACGCCAGAGGCGCCAGAATCAATCCAAAAACCAGGATCGCGATGATGATTTTTGACATAGTATTCATTCTGAGGATAGGTTAAAATAAACAGTGCATACGCGCAAAAAGATATAGAAAATAAAGAGTCAGTTCCTAACGGTAGCGACCATGACCTCTTTGGCCGTTGCATGGAGCTCCGCTCCATGGCTGTCAGGAACCCTTTGGGTTCCTGCCATGCTGCCAATCATCCTCAGCCTGGGCTTTGAATCAGTCGCCCTGGTGTAGAGGACTCCGTGCCATTCCCTCAGGCCGAACTTCTCGTCGAGCAGCCCGATGACCTTGTCCTTGTCAAAAGGCTTGCACGAGTAGAGGTCGAAGTATATCTCGTTGGTGTCAGAGAAGAAGTGCAGCGAGCAGTGGCTCGTCGTTATCATCTGCACATAGCTCTGGCCAGGGAAATCGAGATCCTCCGCATCAGCCCAGTTGAGCGGCCCTAACGGCTTCATGTCGATGGCTGCGAGTAGTTTGTCCACAAAACGCTGAGCATCGTCCCGCGGCAACGCCTTGAAAGACGGATCGACCCGAGCGTTCACCGTTATGTGTATGTGTTCGAGTTTCGACATTTTACATCTTGGAAATCTTTTTTCCACTAAATGTTTAAAAGGTTATTCCCCGGGTTTGCGTTTCCTGCCGGAATTTTTCGTTTGCATGCGCTCGCGCGGGCGTTTTCTCCGCAATCTTTATATATCATGGATGCCTATCTCTCTTACGGGCTCGCGGCTCGTTTTCTAGAGAGGGGAGGATTATGGAACCAGAGGTAGTGCCAGCCATACTGGTGAAGACAAGGAGCGACCTTATCCGTAGCATCTCCCAGGTCCGCGGTCTTTCCAAGGAGATCCAGATAGATATCATGGATGGCAGGTTCGTTCCAAACACAACTGTCGGCATAGAAGACCTGAAAGACCTTCCCGAAGCCCGTTACGAATTCCATTGGATGGTCAACGAGCCCGAACGGTGGATAGTGCAGGTTCCCGGTCCACATATGCACCTTGTCCACATAGAAGCTGTGAAATCCTTCGAAGCAGTGGAGCAGGCCGTGAAGAAATCCGGCGGAAAGCTCGGTATCGCGATAAATCCCGAGACCTCACTTGAACTCGCGCTTCGTCTTGTTCCGAAAGCAGAACGTGTCCTCATCATGACCGTCCATCCCGGCTTCTCAGGCCAGAGCTACATCCGCGAGATGTGCGGCAAGATAAGACGCCTCCGCAAGCTCTATCCGAAGCTGGATATCGAGGTGGACGGCGGCATCAACAACGAGACCGCAGCCCATGCGTATTCCTGCGGCGCGAACATCCTCGCGGCCGCAAGCGCCATATTCGCAGCGAAAGATGCCAAAAAAGCGATTGCTGGACTCATCAAAAGCGCGAAAAGCGGTGCTGATGCGAAACACGGCACAAACACAAAACACAAAGCGAGCGATGCGCGCGCAAAACACCGAACGAGTAACGCTGGTGGCGCGAGTGGTAGTGTAAGTAGTGGTGTTGTTGGCGCGAGACGTACGGATGTTGCTGGTGACGCGAAACGCGCGAGCGCTGGTATCGGTGGTTCGCATGCATAAGCTTGAAGACATAAACTCGTTGAAGTCCATGGCCAATACCATCCGCCAGGACATCATCCGCATGCTTGTGGAATCGAAGAGCGGTCATCCTGCTGGCTCACTAGGCCTAGCCGACATCTTCACCTCATTATATTTCAATATCCTGAAGCACGACCCGAAGAAGCCCCATTGGGAGGACCGCGACCGCCTTGTCCTTTCCAACGGCCACGTCTGCCCGGTCCTCTACGCTTCTCTTGCGAATGCAGGCTATTTCCCGAAAGAGCAGCTCATGACCCTACGCAAGCTCGGCTCACCATTGCAGGGCCACCCGCACAAAGGTTCCCTGCCCGGGATAGAAAACTCTTCAGGCCCGCTCGGCCAGGGGATATCCATGGCCGTCGGCATGGCGCTCGTGGGCAAGCGTGAAGGCAGGAAATGGCGCGTTTATGCAATCACAGGGGATGGAGAGCACAACGAAGGCCAGGTCTGGGAAGCGCTGCTCCTCGCATACAAGTACAAACTTGACAATCTGGTTGTGGTCGTAGACCGCAACAGCATCCAGATAGACGGCACCACCGAAGATGTCCTTCCGCTGGAGCCATTCTCTGACAAATACCGCGCATTCGGATGGAACGTCATAGAAGTGGACGGCAATGACATGAGATTGGTGGTCGACGCGTTCAATTCCATTCCCGCCAATGAAAAACCCACAGCCATAATCGCTGATACGGTGCCTGGTAAGGGCGTCTCATTCATGGAAGGGCAATACGGCTGGCATGGCAAGGCCCCGAACAAGGATGAAAGCGAGAAGGCCATCGCGGAACTGCTGGTTGCAAGGAAGGCCATGGAGGAATCACCATGACAGATATGCACCTTGTCCCAGACCTGTTCGGAGCTGCGATAACCAAGAAGGCCAGCCGTGATGGTTTCGGAAAAGCGTTGCTTGAGCTTGGCGAGAAAGACCCCAACATCTGGGCAGTCTCTGCAGACGTTTCAGAGTCCACACGCACGCACTGGTTCGCAGAGAAGTTCCCGCAAAGGTTCGTGCAGGTCGGTGTCGCAGAGCAGAACATGGCCGGCGTGGCTGCAGGCATAGCCTCCTGCGGCAAGCTGGCATTCATATCAGCTTTCGGCGCATTCTCGCCCGGCAGGAATTTCGATCAGATACGCGTCTCTGTATGCTACAATGATTCCAATGTCAAGATACATGCATCTCATGCAGGCCTGAGCGTAGGTCCTGACGGTGCTTCGCACCAGATGCTTGAGGATATAGCCATGATGCGCTCCCTTCCGAACATGATGGTGATTGTTCCTTGCGATATGGAGGAAGCGAAGAAAGCGACACTCGAAACCGCAAAACACAAAACCCCGGCATATATCCGCACCTCCCGCGAGAACTCGCCCGTATTCACCACACCACAAACTCCGTTCGAGCTCGGAAAGGCGAACGTTTACAGGGACGGGAAGGATGTCGCCATATTCGCATGCGGATTGCAGGTCTATGAGGCGTTGAAGGCCGCTGAAGAACTCAAGAAGAAAGGGATTGATGCGGCAGTCATAGACATGCACACGATAAAGCCGATAGACAGCACCATTATCACCCAATACGCGAGAAAGTGTGGTGTTGTTGTTTCGGTAGAGGACCACCAGATAATTGGGGGGTTAGGAAGCGCGATAGCAGAAGTTTTATGTGAGAAATGCCCGACTCATCTAGTTCGGGTCGGTATGAAGGATTCTTTCGGCGAGTCTGGGAGTGCTTTTGATTTGTTCAAGAAGTACGGACTTGATGCTGCTGGGATAGTGAAAGCGGCTGAAGAAGCCGTGAAAATGAAAGCTGGGGGATTTGGATTGTTTAAAGGAAGTTTGGGAAGATTCTCGAAAGAAGATGAACTGCATCTTGATATTGAATGAAAGGTGATGTTATGAAATTCTTCATGGACACAATGGATGTTGGAACTGTGAAGATTAAGGAGGGATGATATGGCACTGCCAGATTTATGCTATGCTTCGAGGGAATTCGCCCTTAGAACCTCCATCATTATATTCGTTCTGGCCGTACTCATTTTCGTTTATTCCTGGCTTCTCTCAAAAATTAAAAAAGATAAAAATGCCATAAAGAAAAACACACTTTTAATGTCCGCTCTGGTTATCCTATCTCTGCTATTCTTCATCCTTTTCTATCTGGCGGCGCCTTACATTGAGGCAGGACTTCTAGGCGTCTCTGTCGAATCCCGAATAGAAGTGTGCAGCCATCCCACAGTAATCCCGCCCTCCTGCAGCGAGCAATGCCCAATAGCCTCAGAGAACTGTACCTGTATTCAATATTAATCCTACCAACCAGATGTGATGTTATGAAATTCTTTATGGACACGGCGGATGTGGAATCGATAAGGAAGGCAGTGGACTTGGGTCTGTGCGATGGGGTTACAACTAATCCCAGCCTCATCATGAAGTCCGGCAAGGACCAGAAGACAGTCATCAAGGAAATCGCCAAAATCGTCAAAGGCCCCATCTCAGTTGAAGGCGTGGCCGAGGATGCCGCAGGCATGGTCAAGGAAGGCGAGGAGTTTGCCAAATGGGCTCCGAATGTCGTTGTCAAAATCCCTATGACCCGGGAAGGCATGCGAGCCGTCCGCATGCTCTCGGAAAAGGACATCAAGACCAATGTAACCCTTGTTTTCTCAGCCAGCCAAGCCCTTCTGGCAGCAAAAGCAGGGGCCACCTATGTCTCGCCATTCGTGGGCAGATTGGACGACGTCTCGCAGGATGGCATGGCTCTGATAGAAGAGATTATGGACATCTTCACGAATTATGAAATCAAGACAGAAGTGATAGTCGCCTCCACCCGCCACCCAATCCATGTGGTGCAATCAGCCCGACTGGGAGCCCACATCGCCACAATGCCCGCAGAGGTCTTCGAGAAGATGTTCAGGCACCCGCTCACCGACAAAGGCATAGCCCAATTTAAAGAGGATTATGCAAAGTCAAAGAAGTAGTTCGAGGTGGGGTTTATATGAAAGAAGCTATTCCGCTCACTTGGAGAAGGATACCTGAGCGCTACAGGATGCTCGGCGTCAGGTGCGAGACCTGCAAGACGCCATACTTCCCGAAGCGCTCCATATGCCCGAAATGCAGGCGCAAGGGCAAGCTCATCGAAGTCCAGTTCTCAGGCAATGGCAAGGTATTCTCATTCACAGAGGTCACCGCACCTCCAGAGGGCTTTGAGGACCAGGTCCCCTACATCCTGGCTGTCATAGAGCTGGACGAGGGCGCAAGGCTCACTGGCCAGATTGTGGATGCCCACAAGAGCGATGTGAAAATCGGTTCCAGGGTGGAGCAGGTGTTCCGCGTCATCCAGCGCGACGACCCTGAAGGCCTGGTCCACTACGGCTTCAAATTCAGACTGTGTTGACATGGCCCCGGTGGATGTCGTTGCTTTCAGTCTTCTTTTCCCCATGGCCGCAGCTCTAACCGGCGTCTACCTGATTCTACGTGGGGCAGGTCGTTTCACCAAATCCAGGCACTCCATCATCTGCGGTAAGGTGAAGTACAAAAAAACAGTGAAAAGCCTGGCCACAGGCCGCGACTGCGCTTTTTTCTACACTCTGATAGAATCCTACAGTAGAGGCCGTTGGCATCCAATCTACTTTATCAAGCAGGAAACGTCTTTCATGCTCGGCAGCAGACCTGTGGAAGAAGGGGTCGCATATCTTAATCTATCAAAACCAACCATCATCCATGGGACCATTCCTCACGAAAAGAAACTTGTTGAAAAGTCCATGGAATCGCTCCAAAACAGTATCGCCTACCGCCCTGTTTCAGCCGCTCTTTCCATATTGGGCCGCAATGAGCCTGTTTATCAACCTCTGGACATTTCGATAATGGGCAGGTTGCAGAGCAATCCTAGAATAAAAGCCGTGCTCAAACACCACAATGCCAGGCTCCTCAGGATAACCGAGCATGTCCTCAGTGAAGGCATGGAAATCTGCGCCATCGCAGAGGCTGGGGACACCGGTCCCATCAAAGGCACAACAGAATTCCCGCTTATTCTCTCTGACATGAAACCAGAGGATGCTGTAGATTCCCTGAAAGAGCGAAGCTTGCTGAGCATCTTCTCAGGCGGAGCCCTCCTAATAATCTCAGCGCTGCTCCTTGCTTCCCTTATTTTCCAGGTCTAGCTTTCGCATCCATTCCGCGTTCCTACTAAGTTTCTGCCGTTTCGCGTCTTCCAGCGAAAGCCACCTGAATCCCGAGAACTCTGCAGAAGGTTTCGCGGTCCGGTTCTTGGCTGTCACCTTGAAAACAAGCACCGGCACCCAGTTCTTCCTCCTCCTGAATCCTGCATTATGCCTTCCCTCAAGGACTATTTCATGGAACTCGCCATCTATGCCTGTCATCCTTTGGAAAGCCTCTTTTATATCTGCGAAAGGGCTTCGTCCAGATGGTACGAGCACAGAGGGCATTTCAATGCGTTCAATCCCGTTCGCGTCCTTCCGCACCAGGAACAGCATCCGTCCGCCATCCTCAAGCATGGCGCATGCCAGCGCCTTGGGCAATGGCGTTCCGGTCGGAATCTTCCTTCTGCCCATGGCTTCACTCCTTAGTGATGTTCCGGAAGGCTATCATGCTTTCGGTCTGCGCTATTTCGTCGAAAGTGCGCAGGTATTTCAAAACAAACTGGTCCAGGTCGTCGATATCAGCGACCCTCACCTTTATCATGATGTCGAATGGGCCAGTTATCGCTGAGCCGTCCTCTACTTCAGCATGCTTCATCAGTTTCTCTAGAAGTGCGATATGATCGCTTTTCGGTGCCGCCTTTATCAGCACGTGCGCGACAAGTCTTTTCCCAAGCTTTGCCTTATCGATGATAATGGTGTATCTCCTGATTATGCCCTCTCTTTTCAGCCGCTTGAGCCTGTGATGGACAGTCGCTATGGGTATGCTGGTCTTGCGGGCGATTTTCTGAATAGAGAGCGAAGAATCCTCTTTCAGCGTTTCGAGTATCGCCAGGTCTTTCTCGTCTATATTTTTCTCACTTATTTCAACCATGTTGAATGCTTATTCAATAAACCTTAAAAATGTGGCTATTTTTTGTACAAATAGGTGGGTTTCAATGGAATAGGTTTATATATCTCTCTTTCGCGGCTATGCCTCACGAACCATATGAGGTGATAGACATGGAACCGAAAATGAAAGTGCGGCCGTTTGTTGACGGCAGGATAGGAAGGATACCGCAGGGTCTCGTGCGCCTGTTCAGGCGCCTCAAGGAGCGGGAGCTGTTCGACCGATGGCAGAGCTCCAAGACAAAAAAAGACGAGACTGTGGGCAAGAAGGCAGAGCTTGAGCTCAGGCGCAAAACAGAGGGGGACAAAGACTACCAGTTTGTCCGGAAGGAACGGCGCGAAGAGCGCGAGCGCATCAGGCTAGCTGAAAGATTCCGCAGATTCCTGGAAACCTACTTCCAGAAGAGCGCATTGCAGCTTGAGGGCATATTGAAAGGAAGTGGGGGCACATGAAAATCCGCCATAATCAGGCACCCAGCCACTCTCAACCGAAAGATCGCTTCCGCTCAGCGTGCACAGTGATGTTCGACACCATCACGATGCCTTCCGCCGCCAAGACCTTACAGCTTTATGGCCTCGATAAGGTTCATGGCCCAACCAAGAAGCTATGCGACAGGAGCGAAGCCTTTGTGAAGTCGCATGGCTGTCCCGGCATGCTCATAGGTGCATTCGGATGGGTGCCAATAAAGTTCGATTTGGCCCAGCTCGGAGCGTATCTCTCGAGCAAGCTTGCGGCGCGAGGCGTAGGAGATCTGTTGTCAGACGCCATCGGCTACACGATTGCATGCGTACATCCGTCCATCATGTCGCTCGCAGTCAAGAAACTGGTAGGCGTAAAGGACAGCGGCATCGGGATTCCAAGGTACCTAGAAGCCGCGGCGGTAGCCGAAATCCCAGCTTTACTGGTGTTCATCACGACGTTCAGCGCAGTGGTACACTCAGGCGTTTCACCACTCGTCAGCATGGGAAGAGCTGTTTGTGCCGCAGTGGCTTCCACTCTGCTGGCTTCTTCGATATGGCCTTTTGTTTTTGCCCCATACTGGGCCAAGTACGTGCGTGCTGAGAGCTCGGCCAGTGTGTTTGATGCGCTCAAAGAATTCGGCAGAGGCTGGGTTTCGGGCATTACGCCATGGAAACGCAAAACCACTGAAACCGCTTATGAGGAGGCAGGAGCGATAACCGGCACGGGCTTCTTCATATTTGTCATCCCATGGTGTATCGTCAGGACAATCTCCGCGGCATCCGTAGCCTTGGTCGGCACATCACAAGAAGACTTCAGCCGCACGTTCTTCTCGGCCATGGCCGGCCTCGAATGGCTGGGTGTCCTCCTTTCCAGTGTGGAGCTCTCGATAGTGGAAGGGATAATAAAAAGGCGGAATGGGGAGGCCAGTCCTCCCTAGTTTCACTCGTAAGTCCTTTCCCACATCTCAGTCGCGAGTTTCCCGTTCCTGGTGTAACGCTCGACCAGCTTCTCAGCTTTCTTCCTTTTTTCCCGGTGCTCTTTCAAAAATGCGTTAATGCACTCGATCAAAATTGCCTTCAACTCGCCCGTGAGAAGCTTGCCAGAACGGTAATCGTCGTGTATTTTTTTGAGTTTCGAGTCATCTGGCTCGAAAAGTATGTTCAGCCATTGGTACGGGACATCCACATCAGGGTTGCCGCCCAACTTCCTGTGCTCCTCCACGGTCGCCTGGCCGCCCGAGAAAGCATACTTGCTTATCTTGTTCTTCACCATCTTCTCGTCATCGTTCAATAATATAGCAGTTTCCTGGCCCCCGCTTGAGCTCATCTTGCCTGTGATACCCTGCAGCGGCGGTAGGAATCTGCTGTGAATAGCTGATGTCTTGTAGTAGCCGAGAGTCTCCGCGACGTCCCTCTGTATGCGCCAGAATGGGTCCTGGTCTATGGCGCAGGGGATGAGGCAGCGCTTTTTCTCGAAAAACGTTGGTATGACCTGGTATGCTGGATAGAACTGCATTCCGATATTGGTCGAATCGTCGAATCCGAAGACTGCCTTGGCCGTGGAGCCTGTTATCTTCCGTGCTGTCTTCATGAGGAGCGGATAGACATTCCTCACATATACGCTGTCCTTGAAGATGAATGTGCGCTCAGGGTCGAATCCCACAGCAGCGATGTCCAGGATATTATCATCCGCATTCTTCTGTATCTCGGCCCATTCATACTCGCGCTTATTGAGGAATTTCTCGTCATCGGTTACTTCGATATACAGGTTGGTTTTGAAAACGTCTTGGAGCCATTTGGTGAATATCAGGGGCACCAGATGCCCGATGTGCATGGCCTTGCTCGGCCCGCGTCCTGTATAAAGGAAGAATCCCTTACCCTTCTCATAATCATCCAGAACAAGGTTGAGGTCCCGATGGGAGAAGAAGAAATCCCTTTTCAGCATGTGATGCGGCTCGTCGCCTCCGCACAGCCTTACCATCCTCTCCCTCAAGGCACCGTCTATCTTGGTCGTGCCGAACTGCCTGATGAGCTTGTCGTAATCCACCCGTCCTGAGACCTCCCAGGGTGTGACCTTGAATTCTTCCATAATTGTTAAACTGCGCTAAGGGATAAAATACTGCCTCTCCGGAGCGCGTTACAATAATGCAAGCCCAATGATGAAAGATACGGCATTGCAGATGAAGCTCGCAATCAGCGCTTTCTCGATCGTCATGCCTTTGAAAGCCAGCTTATAGAAACCCGCTTCCACGAGCACCGCGAATCCCTCGGCCATCGCGGTCTTGATTGTCCACGGCAGTCCCAACCCACCAAAAACAAACCACACGAAAGGAAGCGTCAGCGAGCTCGCTATCAAGGCATTACGTGCGATAGTCATCGTTCCGTATTCTTTCCGCAGAATAAGGAACAGCACTATGGCTTCTATGGCGATTGTGAGGATTAATGCCACCACGAAATCGACAAAGGGGTCCGCTGCGCAAACACCAGGCGGGCAAGGAATATCAGCATAAGCCATGGGCAGAATCAGCAGAACCATGACCAGTATCGCACCTATGCAAGGTCTCATGGCAGATACTCAGCTCAAAAAATTAAGTGGATTGCGGTTTGTTGCGGTTCCGCCCGAATGCGTATGGCATCATTTCCGTGACAGGAAGAGCGCCGCTCCGAGAAGCGCAGGAAGGATGGCTGCAGGCAAACAACCCCCAGAGCCGCTCGAGCCGCTTTGCGCCAATATCGTTCCTGTCCCAGCGTCTATCGTTATGTCATATTTGTCATAACTCGCAGCGAACGCTACATCTCCAGTCCTCACTGTCTTGCCATCAATCTCATAAGAGAAATGGCCTTCAGGGAAGCTGAAGCAGGTGTTGAACTTGTAATACCACTGCTGGTCGTTGGTGCAGACGCCGTTGTTGCAGGAAAAGTTCACCGGGTAAGGGTCGATGGCGTTTTCCTGGTACGTCTCATTCGTTCCCATGCAATGATAGGTTATCTCTGTAACCGTTGAAACCGGCTGTCCGTCCTTCACAAGATGGACAACGACCTTCGGCGCAGTCGGAGACGGACCGACATCAGCATAACACAGCGGCAGAACCAGAAGGACCATTATCATTATCACACGGATGATGGGTTTCATGGGTAATACACCTCCCGATATCAATTAAAGGTAGCTGCTAATGTCGTTCCTTTTCATCACCAGGTAGGTCATCAGCGCAGCCAGAAGCACGAAATAGGACAGCAGCGCCATCATATCCACGGTCGGGTCTCCGTTCGTTATCAGCACGACCTTGAATATGCTCGTCACATGGGCCAATGGAAGCAACTGCTGGAGTATCTGGGTATACGCAGGCAGCAGGTCAGGCGAGAAGATTATATTCCCCAGGAAAAGCATCGGTATCGCAAGGATGAGGCAGCTCTGTATGGCCATGGATTCACTTTTCGCGAAGAAGCCCACGAGGACCCCTATGGAGGAGAGCACAAGTGACGATACAGCTGCCCCAGCCAGGAGCATCGCAATGTCCCCGGGCGGTCTCACCCCGAAAAGCACCAGCGCCACCAGCAATATCACAGCTATCTGTCCGAAGGAAAGCAGCACAAGAGTTACCACCTTACCTATCACAAGGTTGACCATGCCGCCAGGCACCATAAGCGCCCTCATTATCGTCTTTCTCTGCTTCTCCCTGACCAGGCTTATGGAGCCCAGGAGGAAGCAAGAGAACAGCAGCGATATCGCTATTATCTGCGGCATGATGAAATCCACATAACTTATCCTCTCGTATTGGTTCTCCACCTTCACCGAGAGCGGAGAGGCGATTATTCCAGGGTCCTTACCAGTCTGCTCAGCGACAGTCTGTTGGAGCGAAGCTATCAGCCTGTCCACAGAAGCTGTCTGCTCCAGTGCCCCGTCCAGGGTGCCTTCTATATCCGACATGGTCGCGCTGACGCTGGTCATAAGGCCTTTCAGGTTGACTATCTGCGCCTGCGCGCCGCTGAAGGAGGCATTAAGGTCATGAAGGCTCTCTGAAGCCTCATCAAGGGCCGCTTCCATGGCTGCACTATCGTTCGCCATGGTCTGCGCCTCATCTATACGTACCGAGTACTCAGATAGCTGCTGGGAGAACGACTGCAGGGTGGCATTGAGCGTCTCCAGCTCCGCAATCTGCTGTCCGGTCGCATTCAACTGGCTTTCTGCCCTGCCCCTCAATGAGGTCAATGCAGCGATGTTGAGCCCCAGGGCGACCTTGACCGTGTTATCGGTAGTCGTATCCCTTATCGTCTGGAGGGCGAGTATGGAAGCGTCAAGCTCATCTATAGTGTTCTCCAGTTCATTTTCCTGCTCTGTCAGGTTGCCATGGGCATTCCCGACAGCTACTATAGATTCATCGAGTGCGATACTTGCGTTCTGGACAAAGTTGCTGCTTTCCACAAGCAGCGCAAGGTTCCTTTCGCTTGCGTTCGCAAGCGCAGACTTCTGGGTGCCGAGCGCTCCCTGCAGCCTCACGGATTCTGCAGCCGCCTGCGCCATGGACGCCTCCAAAGAGCCGATATCAGTCCCTGCCATGTCCTGCTTTATGGCAGCCAGGCTCTCCTTTGTATCCTCCATCTCAGCTCTGGTGGCCTCTATATCCGCAGCCAGCGAAGCCGCTGATTGGTTGAGCGCGTACAGCTCTTCCCAGGCTGTTGATATGTACGCCTGTGTGATATTGGTGGAGGATGCCTCTATGACAGAAGACATGGCGGCTATGACCGCCTGCTCAAGGGCAAGGTCGGAGTTGTCCACCCTGACTGTTATCTGCGCCCCACCACCGCTCAAAAGTGACTGGTCGAAATCATCAGGCACAGATATAACAGCCCTGAGCCTGCCGTTCCTGAATTCCTCCATGGCCGCTGCCTCTGTGTCAAAAGCCCTAAGCTTGAATGCCTGGGACTCTCCAAGGCCGCTGAAGAGCATGGATGCGAATGTAGTATTAGTCGCCCCTGCTATGCCTATGGGCAGGCCGTTTATCTCCATGGAGCGGAACGAGCTCCCCATGAAGACCATGACGAAAACAGGGAAAACGAACAGCACAAGGAGCACTGTGCGGTCGTGGGAAAGCTCAAGTATCTCCTTCTTTATGGATGAGAGGATCTTCATTCATACCACCGGTTTCATCAGATGCGCGAAGACATCCTCCATCTGCTTGAGCTTGTAACGCTCCTTCAGCTCCTTTGGCGTGCCGCTCGCGACTATGCGGCCTGAGAACATGATGGCCACCCTGTTGCACAGCCGTTCCACTTCCTCCATGTAATGCGATGTTATGATTATCGTCTTGCCTGATTTGTTGAGCTCTTCTATGACCACCCATATCTCCTTCCTGACGATAGGATCCAGGCCCACTGTGGGTTCATCCAGGAAAACTATCTTCGGGTCATGGACCAGCGAGCAGGCCATGTTCAGCCTTTTCTTCATACCTCCGGAAAGCTTGGAAGACAGGGCGTCTGCCTTGTCTGTCAGCCTCATCTGGCCGAGCAGCGTTTTGACTATGGCCGCGGTCTCTTTGCCTGGCACCCCTGCCTGGGATGCGAAGAACTCAAGGTTCTCCTTCACGGTCAGCGTTTCATAGAACGAGTTCTCCTGGGTGATGAATCCTATCTCTGGTTTTGAGCGCCTCATCTCCTTATCGCTCTTCCCAAGTATGGTCACAGAACCAGAAGAAGGCGGAAGCAGGCCAGACAGCATGTTGAACGTGGTGGTCTTGCCAGAACCATTGGCACCGAGCAGCCCGAATATCTCACCTTGTTCCACTGTGAATGATATCCGGTCCACGATTATCTTCTCGCCCACCACTTTAGCGAGTTCGCTGACAACCACTGCGTCTCCCATATGGAATCAACGACAGTTGCCGATATAAATCTTTCCTGCGCAAGAATGATACAGGTGGGAGAATACAGGTGGAAAAACCGCACGTTGATTTCAAGTATGCTGAGGACAGCATAAGGAAAGGCTCCAAGACCTTCCACTTCGCGTGCCAAGCCATGAGCAGGGAGCGCCGCAACGCGGTCTATGCCATTTACGCATTCTGCAGGCACACCGACAACCTCATAGACGACAATGACGGCAAGCCAGCTCTCCAGCACATGCTCATAAAAGACTGGAAGACGAGGTTCCTGGAGGCCTACAAGAGAGGGTTCTCCACAGACCCCATACTCAGCCCGTTCATCCACATCCTGAAGAAGTACAACATCCCGCTCCGCTACCCGCTGGACCTCATCAAAGGCGTCAGCATGGACATCGGCAAGAAGGAGTACGCCACATTCCGTGACCTCAGGCGCTACTGCTACCGGGTCGCATCAGTGGTCGGCCTCATGCTGATACATGTCCTTGGCCTGGACAGCAATATCAAGAAGGCCAGCAGGTACGCCATAAAGCTCGGCATAGCCATGCAGCTCACCAACATCCTCCGCGACGTTGGAGAGGATGCGCGGATGGGCCGGGTGTACTTTCCGAAGGACGAGCTCGCCAGGTTCGGGCTTTCCATATCAGACATACTGTCCTTCCGCCACAGCGCAGGCCTCATAGACTTCCTGAAGTTCCAGGTGGAGCGCGCAAGGCGCTACTACGAGGAAGCGCTGAACGGTTTCGCGGCCATGCGCAAAGAAGCCGGGGTCGTCATCGTCCTTGCGCTTACCCTGTACCGCGAGATACTCGCAGTGATAGAGGAGAACCAGTACGAGGTCTATACGAAACGCGCGTGCGTCAACTTCTTCCGCAAGGTCGTAATCTACTTCAAGATAATCCTGTTCGGCTATCCGCAGCCCCAGCTGCATCTATCTTATCTTTCCGCAGCACCTATTCCCTCAGTTTGAACTTCAGCAATGCGGCTATCTTCCCGAATCCTTTCAGTTTCGCGCCTGCATCGCCTTCTGAGGAGAAGATGACTATCTCAGCCTTATTAGTATCAGCCATATCAACGACAGCTTCTGCTTCCTTGTCCTTGCGCAGGTATTCGTCCAGCACAAGGATTTTCTTCACAGCGTATGCCTCAGCCGCCTTCCTAACTTCAACAAGGCCGTAGACTGCCCTTCCAGTGTCCTTGTACACTTCTGTGAGCAGCTCCTCCATCAGCTTCATCTCTGTCTCGAACCGCTCCTCGCCCATTATCTTCTCTATGATGCCCTTGTTGAACAGCTCGTTCACTCCGCTCCGTTCGGCATAGCTCACATTCTCGAAAACAATCCTTTTCAGCAGTTCCGGCTTCCTTTTGGTTATGAACGCCTTGAGGTTGTCCTTGGCGAACCCGGGCCCGGCCACGATGAACTTCTCAGGCTGCCTGTCTATCTCTGCCATTATCTTGCCGAAATACTCCATCTCGGCCTTCTCGTAGTCGTCGCCTTTCTTGCTACCTGAACTATAGAACTCTGCCCCGTAATCCACCCCATAAGCCCTCAACATCGCGTTCAGGGCCTTCTCCTCGTCCATCACGATTATCCTTATCTTCGGCCTCTTGGACTCCTTCTCGGCTTCCTGGAGCCTCTTTATCTCATGGTTCTTCCATATTTTCGTGATCTTGAGCCTGTCTCCTGTCCCTACATCTATCGTGTGGTGCCTTCCCATCTGGACATATTCCTCTGGTTCTCCCCAGACTATAGGCCCCAATATCCTCAGCCTGTTGGCAGACTTGGCGAACTCCACCCGTTCTGTCTTCACCCTTATGATGACAGGCTTCTTCTCCTCTTTCGTCCCGACCTTGTAGGTGCGCATGGTGTGCGCTTCCACCTCATCGCCCGGCCCGATTATCTTGTCCAGGTGCCACATATCATCCAGTGTGTCTATCTGCAATTTCATCTCGCCGGTCTTCCTGTCTAGGTGGACAATCCTCATCTATTCATCCCTGGCTACTATTCTCGTATGCTTTTATTATCCCTTCAAGGGTTTTGTTGATGTTGAACCTGTCGGTTAATATGGTGTCGTTTACCAGCGCCTGCGGCACGAACATCTGCTGATTGGAGAGGTTGTGCTGCGCTGCGAAATCCCGATAAGCCTCGCCTCCGCTCGCGTTCGCCAGGTCATACTCCAACCACAGCACTTCCGGATAATCCGCCTCGAGACTGTCTATCTCAGGTCTCAGGACCTTGCATGCTGAACAGCCTGAGGAATGGAAATAATAGACGATTAGCCGGCCATCCGGTGTTGTCACGTTAGAGAAATTGAATTCGACATCCACGACTTCAGGAAAAGTTGTATTGGTGTTCATCACATCAGAGACATTCCGCTCGAAATAAAGGCCGCTGGTGTTGACGTAGGGCCATTCATCGATAGCGCTTCCACTACCCGAACCCGTGGTATCCGCAATTGTTTGGGTTGTGTTTGTTTCCTGCGCCAGGCATCCGAAGGCGAGCAGCAGAACCACAGCGATGGCTAATATCCTCATGCAGAAATATGGGTGCGGAACGGTTTATAGCCTAATTCCACTGGTCTGTGACCGGCAGTCCCGAGCGCCAGTTAACTATTTATATCATGTCTATGCGCTCAGACCAATGGCATGTGGCAATCCACATCCGATTTATGTTTTTATGTAGATAAACGGCGTACTATCTACTAAAAACATAAATAAGTCCCCGAAAGATATCGTTTGGGGGGATGTCATGGGCAACTCTGCTCTTATTTTCGCATTTCTGCTTCTTGTCTCAGTGGCGTCAGCATCTTTTTTCCAAAGGCCCTGGGAGAGCCAGAGCTGGATAGCCAAAAACCCGAACATCTGGAGCTACGGCATAGAATACTGGTGGAACCTTCCTGAGCTTGATAAAACCATCTCCAGCATTGAGAACGAGCCCATCACTGGTCTTAGCATGAACGGCAGTGCGGCAAAATACTCTGCCCAATCCGCAGAGGCCCGCCTTGAATCAAGGCAGGATAAGGACCATTGCATCTATGCCGTGACAGCAGCCATAGGGGGTTTCCCGGCAGCTCCGATAACCCTTTTCATCTCTGCCTTTGCAGAAGGCATAGGTTGCATCTCCTACCATGCCGACTGGACCAATGCAGTGGGCTCCTCTCTTTCTACGCTTGAGAGCAGCATGGCAGAATCTGACAAAGCCATAGACGCAGCGCGGAACGCATACGACCGCATCGTTTTCATGGGCATATGCGGCAGCGATTACACAGGCCCTGGGACAGAGGATTGCGCAGAACTCTCCAGCGCCTTCGCCAGCATCGACAATAACATAACCGAAGGCAGATATGGCAAGTACCATATCATGCTCGGCCATGCCTCCATCATCCGGCAAGAGCTTGCCATGCCTGTGCCGGACCTGTCGCTCTATGGAACCATGATGAAACTCGTGTGGGACGAGGATGGCGTCATAGACCTGTTCGGCTCGGCTGCTGCCATGGCTAAGAAGGCAGAGTCTGATGCAGAAACAGAGTTCAAATCCAGGCTGGCCAGTGCCCAGAGCCACAAAGCGACTGCAGAGAAAACCATATCCGGCCTTGAGGCAGAAGACCTCGCGCTCATAGAGAGCATGCCTGCTGGCTTTGAGGTCCGGAAGACCGGGTCTGTGAAGGAGAAGCTGGCAGGCCTTGAAAAAGAGAGCGCGTCCCTCAACCAGGCGCTAGCAGAGGCGGTTCTGTGGCATGGCAGGACCACGCGGCAGGGTTATCTGGCCGCAGCATTAGAAGGCGTTGAAGAAGCAGATGAAGGATATTCAGGGCTCATACTAGAAGCCTCTGACCTTCGCACCGAGGCAGAGACTGCAGTCGAGCAGCAGAAAGAGGAAGCAGAGCGTGAGCTGGAGGATACCCGCCGGTTCTCCCAATCAGGAGAGGCTGGCCCTGATATGCAAGAGCTGCTCTCAGAAGCAGAGGGCTATTTCTCTGATGGGGAGGCCGCCTCCACGCTCGGTTCTGCCTTTGCCCTTTATTCAAGGGCCGCTGCCCTTGCGCGCTCTGCCAGGGAAAGCAATTATGCTGAAGAGCTCGGTTCGGTCTCTGCCCTGGCCGAGCTCGAGGACCTCATAGCCCGTGCCGAGAAGGACGGCATAAACGTCCTGGAGGAGAAGGAGGCCCTCGCCCTCATGGAGCAGCTGCCGCCATTCCAGACCGAGGAGCATACCGGGCAGGCCATTGCCACCATCATCTCCAAGGCCCGTGTGATGTACGAGGACGGGTTCCTCAGCGCAAGGGCTCGCATATACGACGAGCTTTCGCTCGCAGGGCCGGATGCGGCTGACCTAAGCACTGATATGGCAAGATGCGAGGAAGGGCTTGTCAGCGACAGCGGAATAGAGATGCCGAAAGCCATCGGCTCATTGAAGGTCCTGGCTGCCGCCTATGCGAAGATAGAATCCTCACTTGACCAGTACTCCTCGCAGACTGTCGGCAATGCGATGTCTGCAAGTGCGCGGCCTCTGATAACCGATGTGCGGCTGGACGAGCCGGCAGAAGTGATCCTGGACGTTGTTCTCGCGAACGACCGGCCCTACAACGCCAGCAACGTAGAGGTGCGGGTATCCATACCGGCGCCTCTTCCATTCCTTTACTCTGATATCACGAGCGGAAAAGAGGGTGTTTCCAGTCTCAGGATGGAAAACGGCGACACGACTTTGGTGTTTGTCTTTCCAATAATCAAACCATTCGATTCCAAGCGCATAATCCTAGAGAAAAACATGGTGCTGGCCCGCACAGTGGAGCGCAGTAGCTCCGCAGAGGGCATAGGGGACGGAAGCGCCCTGGTTAAAGAGGAGATAACATTCGAGCTTGACAGCGGCATCGACAGCCTCGTCCTTCCGCATGGGATGGAGGAAGCGACTGTGGACGGTTTGCCATCCCAAAGGCCATTGGCAGAGGGGAAGCACACGCTGCTGTCCGAACGCACAGAATACGATGCCTATTCCGAGTCCATCGCTAATGTCCGCTCCTATCCACTCGGTCCAAGCGCCAGGATAGAGTATGACATCCGCATCACTCCGAATATGGACCTCACCAGCGTGCCGATGCTGATAGACAGCCTGAATGATTCACGCATATCCGCATTCACGCTGTCATCAGTGACTGGCGAGCCTGTGAAAGACAGCGAGCGTGTCTCAGAGACGCAGCTCGTATGCCGCGTTTTCAGCCTGAAGGAAGGCAAGACCGCAGTGTTGAAGATCGGCTACACTGTCGAGGATACAGGCCCTTTCGTCTATCAGCAGATAGACCAGCTGGAAGGCGGAAACATGAGCACCGGAGCGCTGGAACTGCTAGAACAGGCCCGGTCGCAGGCAGACTCAGGAAATTACAGCAAGGCGCTTGAGCTTCTGGAGAAATCCAGGGCAGTCATCAAACAGGACTCCCAGGAAACCGCCAAGCTCGCTGCCCGTTGCGATGATATGGTCGCGAGAATCACAACTGAGCTGGAGGACATAGACAAAACCCTGCAATCATCCAACGTGAGCACGCCGTTCATGGAGAAGGTCCTGGCAAGGAAA
Organism: Microcaldota archaeon; assembly: GCA_013425375.1. Lineage (GTDB taxonomy): Archaea > Micrarchaeota > Micrarchaeia > Anstonellales > Bilamarchaeaceae > Bilamarchaeum. Next base: position 43,829 of record JACCLH010000009.1, read on the forward strand.
ACCGAGCTTGAACGGGTGCTGGCGGACAGCGAAGGCCTCAACCTAACTGAGAAGTCAGAAGCCCTCGGTAATGTGGACTACAACTGGCTTGGCAAGGAGCTCAACAGCTTCAGGAAGCAGGCATACACCGAATATAATGACCTGAAGGCCCGCTTCTTCGCAGCAGGCAACTCAACGACTCCGGAAGCCTTCCTGGAGTTCGAGGCCGCGCTCCACAGGCTGGACAGCGGAGCCAGGCTGGAATATGCAGGAGAAGTATCAGATGCGCTTTCTGAGGTCAGGCGTCTTGTGGAAGCCGAGGAGAAGCTAGCCGAATCCGGCAAATCAGACCTCAGGAGGGTTTTTGATTCCGCGGAATCCGACCTCAATGAGGTTCTGGGACGGTACAGCAAGCAGGCTGCGGCAGCCAAGGGCACTGATTACAGCGGCCTTTTCACAGAGAGCGAAACCAAGACATCCAAACTGCTTGCTGATACGAAATCCGCGCTATCAGGAGATCCCAGGGTCGTCCTGGCGAATCTCCAGAATCTCAACCGCTCGATGGCGCGGATGGAGCTCATACTCGGTTCGCTGAAGAATGAAAGCGAGACCAAGCTCCTATTGCTGGAGCATCTTCTGGAGGCCAGCAAGCTCGATGCCGCCAAAAAGGCGGAATTCGCGCAAAAACTGGAGGGGATGAGGGGTATGATATCGTCAGGGGAATACGTGAATGCGCTGAGGGCAGGAAGCACCATAGCCAAGGATATGGAAGGCGGCGGGCAGGGTGATGACAGCGGCCTTGCGGTGCTCGGATTGAGCGCTGTGGCGATACTCGCAGGCATCACCTTCTTCATAATGCGGCAGGAACCGAAGAAGGAACTGCGCAAGCTGCCATCATCAAAGGAGCTCTTCAGGCCAGCGCAGGAAAAGCCTTCAGAAGGTCCAAAAGAGCCTGGACCTGAGCCCCAGGTCTGATGCCGCTATTGGGAAGATTACGCGGCCG
>JACCLH010000035.1 GCA_013425375.1 Microcaldota archaeon
TACCACGGCACGTTCTTCAATCCCGCCCTGTTCGCGAGGAAGTTGGTGAGCGGGTGGATGACGAGCGTGAGGGCCGCGAAGAACGCGAGGTTGAGCGGGTCATAGAGCGAGGGGTAGGCGAGCGGATAGACCAGGATGAGGGCCACGATGAGGAATGCTATTGTGTCAAGGAAGAACGGCCTCCCCGAGCCTATCCCGAACCTCCTCTTGACGAAGCTGCCTGCCGCATCCCCGGCCAATGTGCCGAAAGCGAGCACGAACGCAGCGTAGAACTGGAGCGTCGGGGTGGCAAAGAAAGGCAGAGGGTACAGCATCGCCGCGATGCCCCCAGCCACTGTCCCTGCCAGCGTCCCTCCTATGAATCCCCTTATGGTCTTGCCATCGCCCAGGAACCTCTTGCCGTCAGGCAGCTTGAGCCCGAAATCCAACGGCATGCCGCCCCCGAGGACCACTGGAGAGGAATTCGCGACATATATGGGGATAAGGAAGATAAGGAGGTCAAGAAGCTGGTCCATATACCGCACTTTCTCCAGAAAACCTTTTTATTTGTATCATGCATTTTCCACCCATGGAACCTGAACCTAGAAGACGGCCAGTCCGTCCCACCAGTCTCATCATCAGCACAGGCCTGCTGCTCGCCCTGATATTCGCGGCGGTCCTTCTTGTCTTCTTCGTGCTGTCATCGCTCAGCCCGCTTTTCGTGGGCAAGTGCGTGGCCGTGGTAGATATGAATATGCCCCTCACCATTGAAGGCTCGCCGCCATCGCTGTTCGACAGCGGCTATGCGAGCTCAGAGCAGCTGGCAACGTCCATAGAGTCCCTGAACGGCAGGGATGACGTCGGCGCAGTGCTTTTCATCGTCAACTCGCCTGGCGGCTCTGTGGTCGCCACCCGGGAGGTCTATGGGGCCGTGGACTCGCTCAACAAGCCGTCGGTGTCGTATTTCAGGGAAGTGGCGGCATCAGGGGCCTACTATGTGGCCAGCGGCACTGATTATATCATAACCGATCCGGACGCACTCACAGGCAGCATCGGCGTGATAGCGACATTCACCGAGATGCAGGGCCTTTTCGAGAAGCTGGGCATCAATGTCACGACCGTGAAGTCAGGCCAGTACAAGGACATAGGCTCGCCCTACAGGAACATGACCGACGAGGAAAAGGCCATAATGCAGTCAGTGGTTGACGAGGTCTTCCAGGAATTCCGCGGCATAGTGCTGGAGAACCGCGGAGACAGGCTGAACCAGGCCAGGTTCAACGAGGTCGCTGACGGCAGGATACTGAGCGGAAGGCAGGCGGTGGCAGTGGGCCTGGCCGACGAGGTAGGGACCAAGAAGGACGCCATCATGAAGGCGGCCGAGCTTGGCGGCATCCAGGCCGATAGGCCAGAGGATGTCAGGATATGCCAGGTCTCCACAGGTGCGACCGAAGGAGGCCTTTTCAGCATGGAAGCGATTCTAAGGGGCATACAGGCAAGTTCCGGTGTGCCGACCCTAAGCTTCAAGTGAAAAAATGGCAGCCAAGAAGACTGACCCACACCAAAAATCGCCGGCCCCACGTCCAGTTCCCCCAGCAATTCCTACGAAACCAATCAATATCGCAGTCCTCGCTGGATTCGTTCTCCTTGCCCTTGTCCTGACCCTTGTCTTCATAGCCTATTACGGCGGGCCGTCAATCACCGGTGAAGAATGGAGCACCTCATCGTTGTGCACCCATGGCGATACAAAGCCCTGCACAACAGGCCCCTGCAACGGCACGGCCATCTGCATAAACGGCATCTGGAGCAGCTGCAGGTGGGAGAAGGTCTGCGTGCCGGGCACGCGGCTCTCCTGCACCAAGCTTTCCTGCTTCTATGCCGTCAGGGAGTGCAATCAATGCGGCACCGGATACGGTCCGTGCGTGTCCCCTTAACAGTTTATAAATAATAGCAACCAAAGTGCTTACCATGCGGGCATTCATATTCTCACTAGATGCTTTTGTGGCGTTCACGCTCGCCCTTATCGCCATATACTCGCTGATATTCTTCTCCAGTGTGCCATCGGCGTATTACTACATGCTCACCCAGGCCCATTACCTGGCCAGGGACACGCTCATGGCCGCCTCGACCAGCGCGTGCATCGCAGGGGGATGCGGCAACGCCGACGCCTCAGTGCTGAACAACATCGCGTTCCAGACCGGCTCGCGGAAAGAGCTCATACGGGGCACGATAGGCCTCATGGTGCCATCCCAGTTCGGCTATAGCGTATCAGTCAGGGATAGCGCCGGCCAGCCATGGGTCGTTCTCTATAACACAAGCGTAGATGATTCGGATAACGAGCATGCCAAGACCTCCAAGAAGCTCACGGTGTCCACCCAGGTCATGGTCTTCTCCTATACCGGCGCGGTCAACAAGCTCGTCTCATCGCCCTACGCCTACGGTGACAAGTGCAGCGCAGGCGCTGAAGGCACTACGGAAGAGGGCATAAAGGGCTCTGAGAGCGCATATGCAGGCACGCTGATAACCTGCGGCACTAAGAAAATGAGCAACGGAGACGGCACGTACACAGACGTGCCGCTCGGCAACGTCCGCCCAAGCGAGGTCCTGGGCGTGAGGGATGTCGTGCCGGAATCCGAAGCGAAAATCGTGAAGCTTACGATATTCATCTAGGTGATATGTTGGACAAGAAGGGTTTCCTTTTCACAGTGACGGTCTTCCTCATACTCATGTACATCCTCCTATCCATATCCGTATGGGTGAAGGCCATAGAGTCGTCCGAGCGCGCATTCTCTGAGTTCTACAAGGAATCCACTATCGAGCTCACCATAGAGCAGATAACCCCTGACAAGATGCACGATACCGCGCATGTGATAATGAACCGCAACCTCCAGAGGCTCAACACCCAGGCAGAGGAGTACGCCGTCAAGGCAGGCCTGCCTGAGGACGAAAACAGCCATGTCCGTGCCGCCCTGCTGGAGATGCTCGCGAACGGTTCTGCGGCATCGGAACACTTCGATGGCGGCGCGGCCCTTCCTGAGAAGGAATCCTCATTCAAGGCCTGGGTGGCCGACCTCAACGATTCCCTCCGCGCCATAGGCGTCTACGTGAGCGGATTCGAGATATCAGGCTTCCAGGTGGGCCAGAGCGCCATGGACAAGGTCAACTACTCGTTCAACCTCACGCTCGAGCTCAAGGACCTCACGAACACATCCTCGGTATCAAGGACCTACGAGATATCAGACGAGCTGTCCATAACAGGCCTTGTGGACCCGGCACTGTCGCGTGAGAGCCGTGAGGCCAAAGCCAATGGCACAATCTACAGGCAGTTCTTCTTCGATAAGACCGACTATGCCGAAAGCGCACCCATGGTGGGCGAGATAAAACAGACAGTGACCGGAGGCCAGGGCTGGCTCTATGCCCCGCTCGCCTCTGCAGGCGCTTCGGCCACGCATGTGCCGCTCGGCAAGCACATCTTCTCACCCGATCGCAAAGACTACATCCTGGTGGGCACATATGACGAGATGGAAGCCCTCACGCCGTTGGTATACGACGATTTCGCAGGCTACATCTTGACCAGCGCGCCAGTGACCGCGAAAACAAAATGCGGCTCAGGCAAGCTCGATGAATCAAAGACCTTCAATCCGATATCCTATTCAGACAAATGCGAGATAGGCACTGACGCTCCTGTGGTGTCCAAGCCGTTCATCGTGGCCCCCAAATTCAATCTCTCCAAAGCGCCCGAATGCCCGTTGCTGAACGAAACCGGCGCCACCGGCAGATGCGTGCTCATGATAAACAGCTACAGCGAGGCAGAGGTGGGCAGCGACCCGTCCAAGAAGAATGCCGAGCCATCCAAGCGCGGGCTGTATGACGTGGAGGACATACGGACGTTCGTGATGTGCGGGTTCTACACCCACAACGCCAAGGCCCCTTCCTATCTCCAGCGCCTGCTTCCTGACCCCTACACCCGCAACAGCACCGACTACGGCATAGAGACATTCGTCATCGGCAACTACGCCAACGATTACGACGTCTATGACACCCACAGCAGGCTGGACCGGGAGCTGTTCAATGACCTGGTCGCCGAAAAGGTCCGGGGCCTGCCTGGCTGCAAGAGTTCCGGCGCATGCGCGTCAGACCCGCAGCCGGTGACCGGCGTATTCGCGGTGAGAGAAGGCACCAAGGACGATTACGGCCTGGGCCAGATATGGTGCGACAATGGCGCTGCGGGGTGTGACGAATGAGGGGACAGTCATCTCTTGAGCTTTTCGTGACGCTCGGCGTGGTCATATCATTCACCATACCTGTGATACTGCTCCTGCTTTCAGTCAGCTCAGTGGGCTATGAGGACACCGCCAAGGCCCAGGCAGATGCGGCCGCCCGCTCGCTGGCAGACAACATCAACACGGTCTATGCCCAGGGAAAGGGCGCCCAGCGGGAGGTCCTGCTCAATGTGCCTCCATCCACAGAATCCATCAGCGTCAGCGGCGGTGAGGTGACCATCAGCATAAAGACATCAGGCGGAACGTTCGATGCGTCCGCGCCGACCATAGCCAAGGCAGTGACAATCCCGAAGCCCCTGGAGGGCAAGGCCGGGCTTTTCAGGCTCATCGTGAGGGCAAAGGACAAAGGGGTTGTGGAGCTGGTTGATCCAAATGCCACCTGAAAACAACTGCAGCCTGAAGGGTCAGGTCGCCATTGAGAGCGCTTCGCGCTCTGCTCGCCACCTTCGCGGGCAGGTGGCGATTGAGAGCGCTTCCCGGGAACTTCGTTCCCGAACCCCCAAAGTGCGCGGCACTTTAGGGTCGGCCTCTGCAGGCAACTTGCGCGGGCAAGTCGCCACCGAATTCCTCCTTTACACAGCAGTCTTCATGTTCGTGGCCGTAGCGGCCTTCATAGTAATCAACGACGTACAGCGCTCGGAGCTTCCGCTCCAGCAGAACACTGTCGCCAAGAATACCGGCGAAGGCTTTGTCAGCACGCTCACGCTGGCTGTCAAAGGGGGGGAAGGGTTCTCCTACCGCTACACGTTCCCGAGGAACATATTGGGGATATCCTACAGCCTGGACATGAATAAGCTGGACGATAGCAAATGGTTCATGCTTGAATGGCCAGGGACCTACGGGAACTTCAGCTACCAGTACGGAGTGCCGGACTACCCGTACAAGTTGAACGGCACATGCCTCGGCGCAGGGATGCTCGTCAGCGATGCCTGCTCCAATGTGCTGATGCTGAGCAATGACGGTGAGAACCTGACGATAACGCAATTGCCATAGGTGGGATGATGATTAGAAGGAAAGCCCAAGATGGGGATAGAAAACCCGTCTTGGATGTGCAGGAGAGGGTTTTCACATGAAAGGACAATATTTCAGCTTTGACGCGATAATCGCCTCGGTCATATTCATTCTCGCGCTCGTAGCGCTGCTTTCCTACTGGCACAGCGTGAAATCGTTCCTGGATTACCAGGATGACCCGCTCTCGCGCGATGCCGTCAGGCTCTCCAACCTGCTTTTCACCCCGCCCACTCCTGAAGCGTGGTCATGCACCGAGACAGGCATGGAGAAGCTCGGCTTCGCCATAAGCTGGGATGACAGGCGCGTCAATTCGTCCATACTGAAATGTGCAGAGACCCAGGCCGCGGCTTCCCAGACATGGCTCAGGGAGAAGCTGGGCGCAGATGCCAATACCGGGGTCTTCCTGAAGGTCACCAATCTCAATGATGGCACCATAACACCTATAGGCGAAGATGTCCCGCCGTCCCCTGCGCCTGCTAATGTGGTGAACATAAGGAGGCTTGCGACAGTGGTGAACAGCACCACAGGAGAGACCACTCTGGCTTCCTTTGAGCTGACTTTGTACAAGTAGATTTTTTCTATCTGCCAATTATCAGCTTGCCTTTATGGAAGATTTTTCCGTCGACGTTGAATCCGATGCCGTTATAATCGCCATTGAAGTGAATCTCCCCGCCTTTCATATCCCAGCCATTCGATCTGCCGGCATCCCCTTCTACTATTATCGAGCCATCTTCCATCCCCTCTCCGACGTGACTGCGAGCATTCCCATTCACAGTGATAGTGCCGCACTTCATCCTCCAGCCAACATTCACGCCAGCATTCCCGTCCACAGTGATATTCTTCGTGTTTTTGTATCCAAGATAATGGATAAATCCAGCGAGATGATTTGTATGGATGGCGAATTGCCGGTCCTTGCATTTGTTCATCAGTGCGCTTAGGAAGAATCCTGCTTTCCCACCAAAATCCGTTTCCTCTTGGAATTCCGCAATCGCGATGCTGAAGTTCTCAACGTCTTTCGCAGTGTATTTCACTTTTTTGAGGATTTTTTTGAGAATTTTGAACATCCTGGCATAGTCCATAGTCGAATTGTGAGTGTAGCTGCACGCCTTCCAAGCCGTCTTCATCTTTTTCAGCGTCTCGTCTTCTTTCACATCCACTTTCCTCACCGCTTTCTCGGTCTCGGGCTTGTATTTGCCGAATCTGTTCGCCATAGCCAGGACTGGGGCCTTCGGAACGACAATTTCCCGTCTCGCTACGCTCGCTCCAGCCATGAGAATCACTTGTCAACGATTATTTTCCCTTTATGGAAGATTTTTCCGCCCAGTATAACATCGCTCATGTGTCCAATCTCGCCTTCGATGTGGATTTCCCCGCCTTTCATGCCACCTCCGAGCAATTTGCCAGCATCCCCCTTCACAGTGATGGTGCCGCCTTCCATATCACTACCAACCCACCCACCGGTATCCCCATTCACAGTTATAACTCCACTATCCATCATCCCGCCGCAAAAAGTACCAACATTCCCATTCACCGTTATGGAACCTCTTTCCATCCTCCAGCCGATGCACTCGCCCACATCGCCCTCTACAGTGATATGTTTGGTGTTCTTGTAGCCCAAATCATCAATCAGGATGCCATTGGTGTGAATAACGTAACTCCCGTCCTTTCCGTTGTTTATCAGGGCACTGAGGAACAAACCCGCTCTCAGTTCCAATTCATTCTCGTCCAGCAATCCGGCCAGCGTTATGCTGAACAGCTCGATGTCCTTGGATGAATATCTGAGTTGCCTTGCCGTATCATGTGCCCTGACATAGTATTCTTCAGTTTCATCAGAAGAATGATTAAACTCAAGCTCCCCGAATGCCGCTTTCAGTCTTTTCAGCGTCTCGTCCTCAACAACCTCTACCTTCCTCACCGCTTTCTCTTCCTCGGGCTTGTATCTCGAGAATCTGTTCACCATAGCCAGGACTGGGGCCTTCGGAACGACAATTTCCCGTCTCGCTAAAGCTCCAGCCATAATCGTCACTTGCCAGCAATCAGTTTGCCTTTGTGATAGATTTTGCCATGTCTGATTTTTCTGATGCGTTGATAATCGCCATTAAGATGTATCACGCCGCCCTCCATATCTCCGCCAATCCCCTTGCCGGCATTCCCCTCCACTGTGATGGTGCCGCAGTTCATCCGCATGCCAATATAATGGCCAGCATCCCCATTCACCAGGATTGTCCCGCCTTTCATGCACCTGCCCACATCATTGCCAGCATTGCCTTTCACGATGATAGTGCCATCAGCAATCCCAGAGCCAACCATCCCATCAGCATTCCCTTCCACGGTGATGGCGCCCCCTTTCATATTGAATCCAACATCCACACCAGCATCCCCGTTTACTATTATGGTGCCACCCTCCATATTCCCGCCAACATCAACCCCAACATTCCCTCTTACGGTTATCGAACCGCCTTTCATCTCCCAGCCAACCAACCTGCCAGCATCCTTTTCCACTATAATGTTGCCGCCTTTCATCGACTCACCAACCTTACCGCCAGCATTCCCTTTCACAGTGATGGAACCATATTCCATGCAATAACCAACATTATCGCCAGCATTACCTTCCACTCTGATCGTGCCTCCTTTCATCCCCTTGCCAACTTCATAGCCAGCATTCCCTTTCACAGTGACATTCTTCGTGTTTTTGTATCCAAGATAATCTATAGATTCAGCGAAATGGGCCGTATGGATGATGAAGTCGCTGTCCTCGGAGCTGTTTATCAATGCGCTGAGGAAAAGGCCAGTTTTGCGGTCGAAATACTGTTCATTCTGGAATTCTGCGAGCGCGATGCTGAAGTCCTCTATGCCTTTTGCAGAACATCTCAGTTTTTTGACTTTTCTAAGCATTTCGGCATAATCGCCCGGCTTATCAGCGTAACAGCAATTTTTCCAAGCCTCTTTCAGCC
>JACCLH010000060.1 GCA_013425375.1 Microcaldota archaeon
CAAAGAGGAACGATGGTTTGGGACCTTCAAGAAGATATATCATCATTTCAACAAGGATTTGGATAAGGCTGTTGCCTGCTATAATGAGATGATTCACCTCAGTCTTGATACCTGCCCTTCCGAGGCTTATGAGAGGAAAAAACGGAATTCTTAAATGGTGAGACTATGAAACAAAATCAACGAGGTAACATTAAATCAGGATACCACACGCGGGTTCCCGCTCTTCTGCAGCGTCTCCAGGAAATCAGCCCACTCCTTCTCGCTCGCAGAAATCTCGAGCCGCTTGCGATGCGATGTTTGGCCCGACACCAGCCTCACATCACAGCCCAGCAGCTTCGAGATTTCTTTCACGAGCTCGAGATTGGCTTTGTTGTGTTCTGGGGCGCTCTTCAGGCACACCTTGAGCCGACCATCCTTGAACCTGATTTCGCCACCTGAGCCGCGTCTTCGAGAATGCTCAGACGCGGCTTTTGCCACCGGCGTCTTTTCGGAAGTGGCGAGATCAGGTTTGAGCGAGACTGAGAACCGTTTCGAGTTGGGCACCACCGCCAGTTCGATTATCATGAGGAGCCCTTTATCAGCGCCTTGAGCTCATCGCTCGTGCGGAAACCAGAGTAGGTCTTGCCGTCTATGACGACCGAGGGATAGCCGCTCACGCCGTACTGCGCTTCCAGGGCGTCTGCCACAGAGCTGTTGAGCTCGCCATCGAACGAGAACAGCTTGACACCCACCCCTCCGGCCGCCAGCTCGTCCCTTGCCTGCAGGATCTCTGTGCCCTGCTCTTTGCAGCGGCCGCAGTCCTTGTTGGAGTAGAAGTTTATGAGCAGGGTGCTGTCGTCGCCGCAGAGGTCGTTGACCTTCCTGGAAAGGACGTATGATTCTGCCTCCAGGACGAAATATTTCTTCTTGAGCTCGTTGTCGAAAACGCCCTTCTCATCCTCAAGATAGGTGAGCATGTAGCCCATCTTCTCCACGTCGTTGTCTATGGCGTCCAGCTCGGACGAATAGACAGGGCAGAAGGCCGATGAGTTGCCTTCCATCAGGATGAGGAGCTGGACCGAAGCGACGCGGTCAGAGACAGAAGAGACGTCCTCGGATATGGAGGCCAGATGAGAGGAGTCCATGGTGGAGCCGATGTAGATGCCGAGCAGGAATATGGCTAGGGACATGAGGAAAGCGCCGATGTATAGAGGGACCGAGACAGTGCGTTCCATGGCATCACCAGGAGAAGGCCTCCTTCTTCACCTCTTTGAGGAGGAAAAGCATGTTGTATCCGAACATGAGATACCAGTAGAAAGCCACGAACGTGATGAAATAGCGCAGCTTCACCTTCTCGCCCTCGAAGCTTTTGACTGCCAGGTAAAGGAAGAAGGTGGAGAGAAGCACCACGAAGACAGCGATGAACGTGAAGAGGTCGATGCCCATGCCGAACGCCTCGAACCAGATGTAGCGGACATAGTATGGCGTCGTGAGGAATGTGTAGAGCATGAGGGCCACGAGGGAGAAGAACGAGCCGATGGTTGCGAACTGCATCGGTATGGAGTACATTCCGAAATCGCCGTACTCAGGCTTTATCATGTGGCGGTATCTCCAGTAGTTGCGGAAGCCGCCGCGCTGCCACCTCACCCTCTGGCTGAGCAGGTCTTTCATGTTGGCCGGCGGTTCGGTGTAGACCTCTGCCACCATGGAGCTCCGTATCTTGTAGTTGTGGGACTGTATGCGCAGGGCGATCTCCTGGTCTTCCACCAGGTTGTGCTCGTCGAAAGGACCGACCTTGTCGAAGACAACCTTCCTGAACATGCTGAACGGCCCTGGAGTGACAGGCACGCTCTCCAGGAAGCTGAGGAGCTTCCTTGAGAACAGTATCATGAGGTATTCCACACGCTGGAGCTCCTTGAGCCAGGAATCGCTGGGCCTTATCTTCACGGCTGGAGAAACTGCCATGACCTCAGGGTCCTCGAAATAGGGCAGCAGCTCGCGCAGCATATCCTTTGTGACAAAGGAATCCGCATCCATTGTGGCTATGAACTCGCCTTTTGCCTTCTTTATGCCGAAATTGAGCGCTGCGCCTTTGCCGCCGTTCTCCTTGCGGAAGGCATGGATGCTGATGGGGCTGTCCTTGAACGAACCGGCTATCTTGTAGGTGTCATCAGTGGAACCGTCATCCACGACTATGATCTCGAGCTTGTCCTTCGGATAGTCTAAGCCGAAGAGGCACTGGATGGACTCGGCGATGTACCTGCTTTCGTTGTAGGCAGGCATCACTATGGAGACCGTCGGGGTCTTTCCGCTGCATTCCGGCCGCTTCAGGTATTCATGGCGGTGCTTGAGGAAGAGCAGGATGAAGACATTCAGCGTGAATAGGGAGAAGAACGCGATGACATAGCTGATAAGCGTCGTGAACTCCATGGTAATGCCTTCATGTCAAGAGTATTAAAAGAGGAGCAGGTTCCTGGCGAAGAACAGGGAGAGCACCATGCCTGCCAGCATGAAAGGTATGAATGGCGGCAGCTTGGTGTACACCCAGACATCTGTGACCCTGGTCTTCTTCAGCCTGGCGATGATTTCCTTGGTCATCAGGCGCGGGATCTTGTAGCGGGCTATGAGGTCCTTGTTCATCACCTCCAGGGCCAGGACATCCTCAGGCTGGAGCTGGGAGACAGGTATCTCCTCAGAGAGCAGGCGATTGAACGCATCCCTGAACATCATGAAGAATGTCACCGAGAACAGCAGGATGGTTATGAACGCGAAATACACCGGAGAGAACAGGAACGAGTTCATGTAGACATAGGCGAAGAGGACGTAAGGTATGAGCATGAGGGCATAGATGAGGTTAGGCCTGGCGTCGGTCCTGAGGAGCTTCCAGCCGAAGTAGACAAGCACGTAGAGTGCGAAAACCACTCCTGAGAATATTATGACCGGGAACACGAAAGGTATGTTGAACGTCATGCCCACGAATGAAGGAGCTATCGGCAGGAGCAGCATTATGGCAGCCAGGATGAAGATGTCCGCTGCGCCGAGCTGGCCTACCCGGTAGAAGACATAGCCTACTGCGGATATGAACGCGGCTATGACCAGGGAGAACCAGAACAGGCTCTCCTGGTAGAAGAACGCATTGACCAGGAAGGCCACCACCAGGAACCCGTAGAGCAGGGCATCCGGGATGTTCTTCTTGTTGAAGACATCAAAATACGCAGCTATCGCTGTCCCGAGGAAAGCGAGTGCCACCCTTATGAGCTCGCCAGGCATGGCGACCTGGTTGAAAAGTATGTCTTCTAGCATGATGTTACCCCGCATCAGATGATGGCCGGAATGGTTTTTAAAGCGCTATTTCCTGGTCCCGACGCCGAAAGAGCCGATGGCCGCGGCCAGGTCGATGAGCTGGGATGGTATCTTCGCCCTGAGCATGGCCTTTTTCATCAGGAGGACATCCTCGTTCCTGAGGCATCTCAGGATGACCGAGAGGACCAGGAAGACGGCCGTGGATAAGGCGCCGAGGATGCCGAGGTAGGCCAGATAGATGATTTTGTTCGCATAGGGCTGGAGGGAGCCGGCATCCAGGGATGGCAGCAGAGGGACAAAAGAGGATGCATAGGGCTTCATGAGGAGCATTATGGCGAAGGTGATGGCGGCAGCCAGGACAAGCTTGTATATCTCCAGCGGGAATCGGAATGAGAAAAGCTTGCTTCCGTAGTGCATCAGCATCATGGTCATGACGATGCAGCTCACGAGCGATGCGGCCGCAGAGCCTTCCATGCCATAGATAGGTATGAGGAGGATGTTCAGGGCAACGTTCACCAGGGTGACTATGAAAGCTATCCTGAGCTCCAGCTTCACAAGGCGCAGGGCGGCCAGGGCGAAAAGCAGGACATATGCGAGTGTCTGGATCAGAAGACCTAAAGTGAAGATAGCCATGGCAAGACCTCCGCTGGCATATGCCTGGCCGTAGAATGCGCCGAGCATGTCCTGGGAGAAGACAATCATCACCAGGCCCAGGGGCAGGGTCAGCAGCATCGTCCATCGTTGGGACGTCTCCAGTATTGCACGCATGTGGGCAGGCTCGTTCTTTCCTGCGAGCCGCGACATCACCGGAAGAAAGATACTTGCCACTGCGCCAGGGAACATCATCAGGACCGTTGCCATGGTCACAGCTATGGTATACACAGCGACAATCTCTGTTGATATGGACGGGTCGGTGAAATAGCCCAGGAGGAGGCGATCGACATATCCTGTCATGGTCCAGAACAGCGTGACGACATTGAGCATGAGGCCGAAAGGCACTATCTCTCCGAAGAGCTGTTGGGATGGGATGGATGTGCCTCCTGAGGGGAATGAAGCGGTCCTGCGGCCGACGCTGACGACGGCAAGGATGACGGCGGGGATATGCGATATGATGAAGGCAGCGGATAATGTGAGGACAGATGCGCCATAGAGATAGAACAATGCTACGGTGAAGACGAGCTTGAGGCAGTTCTGCACATTACTGACATATTGCATGGAATGCATGTCAGCGAATCCCTGCAGGGCTGAAGTGCCCAGCCTGAGGAAATTGGCCAGCAGGAGATATGATACGAGCAGGCGGATGGCTTCGGAAAGCAGGGGATTGTGGTATGCTGCGGCTATGGTATCTGCCTGCCACCACAAGATAGCCATGAGGATGACTGCCACTACTGAAGAGACCGCGTAGGACAGCTTCAGCAGGTCCTTTATCTTGCCTTTCTCGTTCCTGCCTTCGAAATACGGGATGTAACGCATCAGGGCGCCGGCAAGGCCGAGGTCGCTGAAGATGCTGACCAGGGAGACCACGCTGAGAGCAAGATAGAAGAGCCCGACATCACCCTGAGAGGCGGCCCTTGCGATGAGTATGACATAAAGGAAAGAAACGAGCTTCATTATTACGTTGCCGACAATGTTCCAGAAGCTGCCCTTGGCGACCTCCTTGGAATATTGCGGTATCTCTTCCTCCCATTCCATAAACAGACCTTAGTAGGATTTTATGAGGCGGCTGATGCCGTCTTCTAAAGAAACCTTGGCCCTGAAGCCAAGGAGCGAGGCTGCTTTGCTGGTGTCGGCCAGGGTGTGCTGGACATAGTTCTTTATCCTGTTGGGCTCGTATTTAGGCTTTATCGGACTGTTGAGTTTCTTAGCAAGTATGGAGACCATGTCGGTGATGGTGACGCTTTTCCCTGTGCCGACATTGAAGAAATCGTGTTTTTTGTAATTGAGCGCGAGCATGTTCGCCTCGACGACGTCATCCACATACACGAAATCCCGCGTCTGTTTGCCATCTCCTAATATGACCGGTTGTCTTCCTGCCTTCATCTCCCAGAGGAACTGGGTGATTAGGTTGGCGTATTTTCCTTTGGATTTCTCGTGAGGGCCATAGACGCTGAAATAGCGGAGGCCTACCGACTGGACTCCGTAAAGGTCGCTGTAGAGCTTTGCCATACGCTCCATGGCGTATCTGGCCTCGGTGTAATAGTCCTTCACCAGGATGGGCATGTCCTCCTTGTGCGGAGGGTTGTTGCCGTTGTAGAGCGAGCTGGAAGAAGCGAAGACGATTTTGGTGCTGTTTTTTCTTGCGTATTCAAGGATGGAAATCCACTCATCTATCGCTTTCGCGGTGAGATGGGGATTGTCCTTGTACATCGGGGATGACGAATAGACGCCCTGGTGGATGATGGCATCAAAACGCTCATCCAGTTTCGCGATATCGCCCGCGCTCGCTTTTATTATTTTTATCTTGTTTTTGACAGACGAGACGTTCTCTTCGCTGCCTGTGTGCAGGTTGTCCAATGCGGTCACTTCATGGCCGTCTTTGACGAGCCGTTCCGTTATGTTGGAGCCGATGAAGCCCAATGCCCCAGTGACAAGGATTTTCATAGGATTACCGAAAGATAGATGCGTGCTGGAATTTTAAAGACTGCCGCCGTGATAGGATGAACTGAGGAAACTGAAAAGAGGGGAAAGTCAAGAACGGCAAAGAAAACTGAGAAAGAAGTGAATGGATGAAGATATGCTTTGTAGACAAGATATTTCTGCCCTTTATCGGGGGGGCCGAAGTAGTAATACATGAAGTTGCCAAGAGACTGGTAAAACAGGGACATGAGGTGCATGTCCTGACTGGTCTTATATCAGATGAACCGCTCTATGAGGAGATAAACGGCATAAAGATACACAGGATCAGGATGCCTGTCTCTGCCCGAGTCGAGTCTCTTGGAAGGCCTGCTTTCATCCTGTATTCCATCTGGCATCTCAGAGCGCTCATAAAAAAAGAAAGATTCGACATTGTCGTTGAGAATATAGCCCCAAACCCTTCGTTCACGCCGTTGATAGCAAAGATGCAGAAGGTTCCGTGCATAGGGATAATACATGATATCCCTGCCTGGTCCAAGCTTGGTTACTCTGTCTTCGTATCACTTCCGAACGCGGTCCAGACCTCATTTTTCCTTAAGCTCATGCCATATTTGGGGTTCATCGTAGTGTCCCATGAAAGCCACCGGAAACTGCAGGCGATCACAAAGAGAGGGAAACAGATTGTAGTGCACAACGGAGTCGATGTCGAAAGGATGGATAAAGTGAATATATCGGACAAATTCTCAAGGCCGACAATAATCTATATCGGCCGTTTCTCCCTCAACAAGAGGATTGATTGGCTCCTCCAGGCAACTGCCATATTGAAGAAGAGATTCCCGGATGTGAAAACGCTTATAGTCGGAACCGGGACAAAAAAACTTAAGGAGAAACTCCTGAAGATGCAGGATGAGCTTGGATTGAAAGAGAGTGTGGAGTTTACTGGGGAGGTGAGCGAGGCAGAGAAGATAACGCTCCTGAAGAAATCGCATATCCTGGTCCTTCCATCTACAACTGAGGGTTGCCCTCTTGTGCTTATTGAAGCGATGGCCTGCTCTGTGCCTGTGGTGGCATCCAATGTGGGCGGCATCCCTGAGATAACAAAGAAGAATGGCGTGCTGGTGGATGGCAAGGGGGACGAGTTCGCAGAAAAAATAGGAAAGCTCCTGGAAGATGAAAAGGCAAGAGAGCGGATGGGCAGGGCAGGGAGAAAGCGCGTTGAAGAAGAGTTGAACTGGGACAGTGTCACGGCCAGATACCTGGAGTTTTTCGGTTCCTTTGTCAAGAAGTGAGGGATTTTTCCCAGTCAACAAGTTTTATCAGCCCTTCTTTTAGGGACATTGTGGGTTCATAGCCGAGAGATTTGAGCTTTGAATTGTCAGCGTAGAAATTGACTATGTCGCCCTTCCAGGAGGAACCTTTGAATTCGATTTTTGGGTTCATTTCAAGTATCCCGCAGATGAGCCGGGCAAGCTCTTCAATGGTGACTGGTTTGCCATTCCCGACATTGTGGGGCTGGCCCATGCCTCCGTTCTTATGGATAAGCAGCAAAGCCGCGACGGTGTCCTTCACGTATATGAAATCCCTGGCTTCCCTGCCGCTTCCAAGAAGCTCCAGCCTGGAAGGGTTTTCCCGGAGTTTCTTTATGAGGTCATAGGCCACATATTTCCTCTGCCTTGGCCCGTAGGTGTTGAATATCCTCGCGACGGCTGTATTGAGGCCATAGAGCTTCGAGAACATCCTGCAGTACTGCTCGGCCACAAACTTCGACATGCCATAGGGTGAAACAGGGTCTGCCTGGTCTTCCTCCTTTATGGGGACCTTTTCAGGAGTTCCGTAGATGGCCGCCGTGGAAGTGAAGAGAACCTTCGCATCAAGCTGCCTTGCCATGTCAAGGACATTCAGCGTGCCGCGGACGCTCACCTCAAAGTCCTGGAGGGGAGCCTCAAAAGAGAACTTCACCACATGGCCGGGGCCGAATTTCTTTGTATCGGGCAGGTATTCGGCCAGGTGGAATATCTCGGTGCATCCTTCCCCTGCCTTCCGCAGTGAAACCTGGTCCAGCACATCGCCCTTGACGAAGCTTAGCTTCTCATGCTGCTGGAGGTTGTTCTTGTGCCCTGAGGAGAGGTTATCGTACACCACGACCGTTTCCCCTCTTGACAGAAGTGAGTCCACCAGATGGCTTCCTATGAAGCCGGCGCCCCCTGTGACTAGGATTTTTGACATAAAATCACTATGCGGTCATCTCAATTAAAAGTTAGCACTTTGTAGTTCGGGTGCTTTTCCTAGAATTTTTTAGGAGCTGGTATAATCAAAAGATTATTAATGGCGAAGAGGTCTCTAGCTAGGAGTGGAAGCATGGATGCGAATAAGGAAATCAGAAAAATTCTGGAAGAATTTATAATCAAGGAAAAGAGGAGTTATAACGTCTTGCCTGGTGGTAAGAAGGGGAGCTTGTCAAGCCATTTTAGAAGACTGTATGGAATCGTGCCTGGTGAAATTAAACATACACCATTTTTACAGAAGATTATCAACCGAAGCGGACTGAGAAACTATTCTTATCTAAGAACCGCAATGCTGAGCTTCCTGAACTACGCAGTCAATAAGGAAATAAATCTGCCAGCTAACGCTGATAGGGAATATGAAGAAAACGCCATAAGTGTACTCAGCGAATTTATATCAAAGGGAATTTCTGGCGATTTGAAATTGCACCGTGATATTTACTGGAAGAGCTTTTATGGGCGCATTAAAAAGACCGGAAACCTGTACCGGTTCGATGATTACCTTATGCCTGTAGAACCGCGTTGCCCAGAGGTCTTCGTATCCCACCATGGTCTGAAGTCCCTGCCTGCGAATGTCCTTTCAAGAATAAGACAGGGCGCTGTGCTTGACTGCGGAGCCTCGTTCGGGGATTCGGCACTAATATTATCTAGGTACACTGACAGAAAGGTATATTCATTTGAAGGTGATGAAAGAACATATGAGCTTCTGAAAAAAACAATCGAACTTAATGACTTAAAACGCGTAGTTCCGGTAAAAAACTATGTTGGTGAGAAAACTGGCTGCATAGGATTTGACGGTTTTCCGAGAGACTTCTATTTCCATCATACACAGGAGGAAAGATACAAAACAGAGGTTGTTTCTATAGACGACTTCATGACCAGTCATAGAAATGAGGAAATCGGACTGATAAAGATGGATATCGAAGGTTTCGAGCTGGAAGCCATACGCGGGGCCACTAAGACAATCAAAGCTAACAAACCGGTGCTGATAATTTCCGTATACCATAGCGGCAAGGATTTCTTCGAGATTCCAATCTACCTCGAGAAACTAGATAGCTCTTATAGATTCAGGCTATTATGTTTAAACGAAGAACAACCGACAAAAGAGGTAACATTAATTGCATATTGAAATCCGCATGGGCAACTAGTCCATGGGAATTAATCAGGATTTCAAGACCTGCTCGTAGACCTCGATGGTCTCCTTGGCGCAGTTCTCCCAGGTGAATTGGGCCAGGTGCTCCAGATGCTCTTTGCTGAACCTGAACCCCTCAGACCGGACCTTCTCCATCAGCTGCGCCAGATGCGCCTCGTCTTTGGCTTTCAGACAGAATTTTGTCACCTCTTCAGGAATTCTGCCTTCGTTGAGAACGATTGTTGGAACGTGGCACTTCTGCGCTTCCAGTATCGGAAGGCCGAAACCTTCGCTGAATGCAGGGAAAACGAAAAGATCGAAGCTATTGAATATCCTTGCAATGTCCTTCTCATCGGCGAACCCACAGAACTCACAGTTTCTTATACCAAGCCGCTCTGCAAGCTCCATGCATTCTTTGTATTGTGCTCCTTTCCCATATAGAACGAGCTTAACTGGGGACGAGGAACGCTTCTCGAACTGGGCGAATCCTTTGAGCAGGAATGGAACGTTCTTGTTCACAGCAAAGTTGCCGACATAGCCGACAGTGAATGCTTCATTACTGGCCCTTTTCAGTGGTTTGAATTTAGGGTCTGTTCCAAGGGGGATTACCCTAATCTTTTTCTCATCAACCTTGAAGCATTGCAGTATGTCCCTCTTGGTTTGGGAGGATACCGCTATGATGGAATCTGACTCCCGGATTGCAACGCCGAGAGCCCTCCCGACCAATCCGGCTCCCGTAACGTATTTGGAGAAAATGATGGGGGAGACGTCATGTATCGTGGTCACTATCCGCTTTTTTGAAAAACGCTTCAAGATTGGTATGATGAACCCTACTTGGGGGGCTGCAAAGTGATAGAGCTTTGTTGATGGAAGTGAAAGGATTGATAGCAATGGGAGATATAGGAAAAAGTCTATGCCTGATTTTATAGGTGAAATGAAGATGGATGGTGAGCTGATGGCCCTTACCTTCAGGCCGCGCTCCTTAAGGCACCTCATCAACTGGAACGTATAGCGGTCCATCCCGAACCCAAGGGATTCATTGAGATGATGAGCGACAAACGTGACATACAGCATGCAGACCACTACCCCCTTCTTGCATATAATATGCTTCCGACCATGCCTGATGCGCCGATGACTAGAACACGCTTGCCTTTCCAGTATTTTTCTTCTGGAACTGCGCTCTTGGCGCTTTTAAGCGCCTTCTCGTAAGCGCCAAGCGATGAGATGCCTATCATATGGCCTGGTTTCTTGATAGTCTCAGATTTTTTTGCGTCGTAACCACTGTCAAAAGGAACGAGTTCCATAGAATCACTAATAGTAATCGAGGGAGAAGGATTTAATTGCGTTTGCTGAAGGCGGCGTCGTGGTTGGGAAACGAGAGAGCCATTGGGTTTTATAAATAACTTGAATGATTTCTACTTTAGGATGAATAAGGAATAGTGATGGTTTATGCTCAAGAATACTTTAAGGAGAATCAAACTTAAGTGGTTGCTGCTCCTGAACGGTTTCAGGTTGGAAGGTAGGTGGCTCATTAAAGGTGATAAGAGATTTGAAATCAGAGGAGATGACTTCCTCAGAAATTATGTACAGATGATGAGTATCATAAGATTATACCCATACTTTGTGAGCAGGAATGGCAAGGTCGAATGCGGTGCTGTGCATTTCGACGGCAATTATGGAGAAGCAAAAGTGAATGGAATTTCCATGCGATTCTATGTAAAAGGTGATGATTTTGGGGATTTCTCTTCAGTAAACTTTTATTCTAAGCCCGAGATAGTATCAAAAATTGGAACGAAAGGTGCGGAGATATACGGATATCTTAAGGAAAGGGACATTATGGAAAACGATACCGTCTTCGACTGCGGCTCTTATTATGGGCATTTTGCGCTTTATGCAGCAAAAAAGGCCAGGAAGGGCCATGTCTACTGCTTTGAGCCAGACCCAGAGAATTTGAAGGTATTGGAAAAGAACATTAGATTGAATAATCTCAATAACGTAACCATAGTTCCAAAGGTACTATCCGCTAAGGATGGGTATGTGAGATTCCGCGCTGATGGAACTGGAGCGGCGAGAATCGCCAGACCATCTGACAGGAAAGTGATAGACGTGCCATCAATTTCTTTGGAAAATTTTTGCAAGGAGATGAAGATACAGAAAGTCGACTTCATAAAGATGGATGTGGAAGGGGCCGAGATAGATATCGTCAGATGCTCTGAATCTTTCATAATGGAATCATGTGGATTTTTCGCGATAGCTTCTTACCACATCGTAGATGGCAAAGAAACCGCCAACGAACTGGAAAGTATATTTAGGCGGATGAATTTTGAGACTAATACTGATTTTCCGCTGCATAAAACAACTTACGCAATGAATAAACGCTTTGCCAGCAATCCAGGGAAACGGAGATAACCACGCATACTTATGTGAAACTGAAACAGTGATTCGTTTGAAAAACTCCTGCAAGATACTACACCATTAATCATTTCTCCAGGACTTAATCGCAAGGCTCTGATGTGGCGCTGCCATCACTCGAATTTGTCTGCCTGAGCGAAGGACGCACCGGCTTGGTCCTTCTTGGAAAGGAGATACTTTTCCGTCTTGGGCCAGTTTATGTTTAATGTCCTGTCGTTCCATATTAGGGTCCGCTCGTGTGGCGTGGAATAGTCATTGTCGGCCTTGTAGGACACGACGCTTTCGTCCACCATAGAAAGGAAGCCATGGGCGAAGCCACGTGGCACATAGACGCTGAGTTTGTTCTCTTCTGAAAGCACCAAGGATGTCCATTTCCCGAACGTCCTGGAACTTTTCCGCAGGTCAACCAGCACGTCGAAGACCTCGCCCCTGTTGCATCGCACCAGCTTGGCCTGTGCGAAAGGGTCAACCTGGTAGTGCAGGCCGCGTATTACGCCCTTCTTGGAGATTGAGATATAATCCTCTGCGAAAAATGGCTCCACATTCCTGCTTTTCAGGATTTCTCGGTTGTAGAGCTTGAAGAAGGCGCCGCGCTCGTCATAGAATTCCTTGGGTTTGATGATGAAAGCACCTTCGAGGGGAAGGTCTTTCACTTCTAGGTCTTGTGCTGTCATGATTTCTGCTCCTCTTTCATGGCTTCGATGCCTTCTTCGACAGACTTCATCTTGAATCCGCATTCGTCCTGTATCTTGGCGTTGTCTATCCGAACGTTCGGCCTTCTTGCTGGCAGATTCAGGCTTGCGGAATTTATGGGGACGACGAGACCTGGATCCCCACCGAACGCTCTGGCTATCATGACCGCCCAGTCATAGCGGTTGATGAAACTGCTTCCGACAGTGTGGAAAATACCACGCTTGCCTTTCTCGACAAGGCTGATTATGGCATCCGAGAGGTCGCCCACATAGGTCGGGCAATTGTACCAGTCCTGGCAGACTTCTACTCTTTCTCCGCGCCCAGTCTTCTCAAGAACATTCACTACAAAGGACTTCTTCTGGCCTGGCAATGCCCATCCGTATATCTGGTCTGTCCGCACTATCAGATGGTCAGGATTCCTCATGGCTGCAAGCTCTGCCCCAAGCTTGGTGACCCCATAGAAATTGATAGGCGCTGGGATGTCATCTTCTGTGAAAACCTTGTCCACATCTGGGAAGACGAACGCTGTGGATACATATGCCAGCTTCACGCCGAGCTCCCTGGTCTTGTCTGCGATGGCACAGGTGCCCAGCACATTGGTCTGGTATGCAGCCGCCCTTTCCTTCTCATGCCAGTCCACACTTGGAGGAGCGACTGCGTGCAGAACCGCATCTGGGCCGAACTTGTCAATCAAGGCGACGGTTGCATCCAGGTCCTTCAGGTCAAGCTTGGATGCTATCGCATTCTGGACAGGGATGGGGTTGTTGAAATAGGTGAAGCTGACTTCATGCTCATCTACGAGCGAGATGACGAGGCGATGGCCGAGCAGTCCGCTGCCGCCAAGGATCAGGCATTTCATCAGCATCACTTGTATATCGCTTCTATATCATAACCGTAATATGATGAGCTCCTGCGGATGACATCCGTCCATTGCGGATTCTTCCTGTACCATTCCACAGTCCGCCTCACACCATCTTCAAGGGGCATGGCAGGCTTCCAGCCAAGCTCTTTCTCCGCAAGCTTGGATGTGAGATACTGCTTGTCTATCTCACCTGGCACGACCTTGCCTTGTATAATCGGCTCAAGACCCGGCCCGAACTCCGCTGCCACCTTCTTCGCGAGTTCCAGCACCGAAGTCGGCTTGCCAGTGCCGAAATTGAAGACCCTGCCTTTGCTTTTGTCACTCTTCTCAGCTAGGAGCATGATAGCCCGTACTGCGTCATCCACGTAGAGGTAGTCCCTGAGATTCTTGCCGCCAGTCCTGATAACCGGTCTGCGTTTCTGCATCAGGAAATATACGAAGCTGGGGATAGCCCTGAGGATGTTGGAATCCCGTCCTCCTATGATATTTGAGCATCTTGATGTGGATTCCTTGAGACCGTAGGTGACGTAATAAGAATAGACCAGGCGATCAGCGGCGAGTTTCGAGGCATCATATGGGGATTTGGCCGAAAGCGGGTGCTCCTCATCTATTGGAAGGTATTTCGGTTCTCCATAGACCTTGTCCGTGCTTGTGAACACGAGGAATGCATCATCGTTTTTCTTCCGCATGGCCTCTAGGATGTTGAGCGTGCCGTTGATGTCAACCTCGACAGTCTCTTGTGGGTTTTTTATACTGTAAAGCACCTGGGTGACTGCTGCAAGGTGGAGTATGATGTCCTGGCCCTCGCAGATTTTTTCCATGAGCTGCGCATCCCGCAGGTCGCCATGAACGAGTTTAGCCTTTCCGGCGACAGCTTCTATGCTGCTGATGCCCACCGGGCTTTCTTTTCTTATGAGAAGGGTCGCCTTCGCTCCTTGACCGATGACCTTTTCAGTGAGCCAGGAGCCTATGAAGCCGTTGCCGCCGGTTATCAGAACCCGCTTATCAGACCAGAAACCCATCACAACCACGGCACCTTGCCTTTGTAGGCCATATTCGTCATCTCACCCTTGTACCAGAGGGCGTTGAGACGTTCAACGTCCTTGAACGTGTCCATGCAGGTCCAGAAACCTTCATGCTTGTATGCGGCAAGTTGCCCTTTCTCGACAAGCTTATGCATCGGGGCTTCTTCAAGCACATCCTCTTTCGTAACATAATCAAAGAAATCCCGCTTGAAAACAAAAAATCCGCCGTTTATGTAATCCCTCAGGAAAGGCTTCTCCCTGAAAGAGGTGATGACATCGTCCTTGCCTATCTCAATCATGCCGAAAGGCGACATTGGGTGGACGGCCGTGAGGATGCCGAGCTTGCCCATCTTCTTGTAGAAACCATAAAGCGTCTGAATGTTTATGTCGCCAAGGCCGTCGCAATAGGTCACGAAGAAGTCTTCAGTATCGATGAACTTCTCCACCCCTTTCACACGACCGCCGGTCTGCGTCTCCAGCCCGGTGTCGACGCACTGGATATCATATCCTGTGCTAGAGCCCTTTTCGAAGAACTCCTTTATCATATCGCCCTTGTACCCAAGGGCGAGGATGAATCTCTTGTAGCCATATTTGGCGTAGCTATTCATCACATGGACTATGACAGGGTGGGGACCGATCTTGATGAGCGCTTTCGGCACGAGGTCGCTGTAGTCGCGCATGCGCATTCCCTTGCCTCCTGCGAGTATGACCACTGGCGGACTTTCCATCATATAAGATTCCAGCATAAGTTATTTAAACGTTAAAAGAAGACTCAGCACGATGATATCGCCCCAGGACACGTTCGGCGAGCTGGTCCAGTCCACGAAGGAATTCCGGAAAAAGAAGGCGAACGGGCTCATAATAATGCCTTTCTACAGAGCCTATGATTACCTTTTCAAGCACCTGGAGCTCCTTGAAGCGCAGACGTTCCAGGATTTCGACCTGCTGATAGTGCTGAATTCGCTTTCTGATGAGAAGAAAGTGCTGGATTTCATAAATCAGAACAAGTTCGGGTACGGCATAATAGTGGCCAAGAGGAAGGAGGATACCGGTTCGGCCGGAGGATTCTTCACCGGAGAGAAATACGCCCTGGAGAACGGATATAAGTACATCATAATCACGGATGACGACTGCCTTCCGGTCAATAAACGGCATATAGAAACACTGGTGGAAGAGCATCGCAAGGGCAATCCGCTGGTATATG
>JACCLH010000065.1 GCA_013425375.1 Microcaldota archaeon
TGTTTTGCTATCTGGTAGATTGACAGGTCTCTCTTCTCTATTTCCCTGACAATCCAGCGTATTTTCCGCTTATTCAGCTTCTTCATATACTGAAGAAGGTCTTCAGATTTTACCGAGGTAACCTTATTTCGGGATACGACATCGGGCAGGCTGGACAAACTGCCTTTTATAGCAGCTAATCGATGCCAATCGGCAACACCCTTGTTCTGGCACGCGGTGACGGGGCGAGCCCTCAGGGGAAAAAGCCCTCAGTCAGAACCGTTGCAACCAGCCAATCGGCTGTTACGCACCCGAAAAACCCAGGCGCAATAGTAGATTGCGCTTCCTCGCTATATAAACATTAGCCCACAGAGTTTGACACTTGTCAAACATTAGACAACTGTCTATATATTTTCTATGACGAGTATGACGGCCATGCAGAGGACGCCTGCGCCGAGGAACTTTATGCCTGTGACGATGAGGCTCTCCCTGGAGACTTCCCCGAGGAAGGCACCGAGCAGGAAGAAGAACGCAAGGGCAAGGCCAAAGGCGTAGTAATAGGCGTCTGGAAGGGGAACGAGCAGGAATGGCGAGAGGAGGACCAGGGCCACTAGGAGCGGTGACAGGCCATCCACAGCTGCAGTGATGAGGGACGCGAAGTCGTATGCGCGCTTGTAGTCTGTGTTGTCCAGCCTGCGATGCAGGGCAAGCTCCATCTTCTTGACTTCCCTGAGCCGTTCGGCCCGTTCGGTGAGCAGGGCTCCGGTGAGGCCTGAGAACCCGATGGCCACTGCGGTGCCCATGCCTATCTTTATGATGAGAATCGGGTCTGCCACGCCTGCGGCGAAGGAGCCCAGGAGCAGCCCGAATATGGTGAGCGCGCCGTCGAACGAGTTCATCACGAAGTAGCGACGGAGAATCTTGTTCATGCCGGTCACGGCATCGTAATAGCGCAGACGTTCGGCGTGCTGCTTTATGAAAGCGAACATCTAACCGACTACCCTCTTGCCGCAGGTGATGCGGTCCACCCCCTGGAGGGATGCGCCGGTCTTGTCCAGCAGCGTCCGGACCGCGTCCAGGTTGATGTTCTCGCCCTCCATTGTTATCTTGGCCTTCTCGATGCGGTGCTCGACTTCGGTCACGAGCAGGTCAACGCCGTCAACACCGGTGAGCTTGGAGAGCTTGAGAGCCAGTTCTGATGATGGCACATTGAGCGGTATCATAACGTCTAAGACAAGCCTTCGGATAGTGGTCATGGGGAACGTATCTCAGCAAACGAATTAAAATGTGAGTCTGGGCTTGGAGAAAAAGATAAAGAAGCCGGGTAGAGGAGCAGTCCTCCCCCTGAACCGTCAGGAGGCAGGGGGATTTGAACCCCTCTAAGCCGCTTTCTGCACCCCGTTTTGGTGCACACAGTTTTGGCCCCACCTTTTCCTAAAAGGTGGGAACTGCAGGCGGCTGCATAGCCGATCTGCCAACCCGGCTTTTTATAAAAAGCTGGGTGTTTTGAACGAAGCGTCGTTCAAAGACAACCCGGCTTCTCGATAGATAATAGGGAGTGTGTTTTTAAAAGATACCCGCACTACAATCCTGCTGCAAAGGGCTCGTAGCTCAGCTAGATGCAGAGTGCCTCTGCAATTTGCAGGCACTCCGTGTCCTGCAATGGTAGAGCGTCGGACTTTTATCTTTGGGAAACGGTTAACGAGCCGGTTTTGGCTCCACCTTTTCCTAAAAGGTGGAAATCCGCAGGTCGAGGGTTCAAATCCCTCCGAGCCCGTTTTTGTTCACTGGCCTCGTTTTTGTTCGTTAGCTCGCTACGCTCGCACGAACACGACGACTTGGCGTGAACAACGTATTTTCCAACGCTGGAGAGGGGGGTTCGGAAAGCAGGGCGCGCAGAATCCCTGGGTTCGTTTAGGGCTGTGTGGGGATGCGCGAGTAGCAAACCAGCATGCGGTCGTAATCATAGAGCAGAAGAAGCGCATCCGAGGTATCGGAAAGGGAGGCATTCTCATCAACCGGACAGAGCGCGAAATAATCCTTTGCCAGCGAGTCGGTTTCGCATCTTATCCTGCTGCCATTGTTTAGAGTCAGATAGACACCCATAAACGAAAGCCGATCCTGCGCCGCATAATCGACTCTCATGGGAACGCCCAGGAGGCGGCCGTGCCCTGGCGCAGAATAGACCATGAGCTCATCGGTTTTCACGTCTCCGGATACGTTCCTGGTGTCCAGCGTCTGCTGGTTGAAATAGAATATCTTCGTTGACTTCGTGCCCCACCCGATGGCATCAATAAAACCAGGGCTGCCTGTGATGTCTTTCGGGAGCATCTCCGTCTCGCTTATGTTGCGCTCGACAACGGTGCTGCCGGTGCAATGCAAATCGGTTTTCCTGCCGACCGGAACACTCTGTTCCTTCACAGCCCCCTCCAATGACGCATAGTTCGCCTCGACCAGCTGGTAGTATTGCCTTTCTTCTGTGGCATCCGCGCAGACGACTGGTATGTCTGACCAGACCTCGGCGTCTTCATCGACGTCATCTGCATTCAGCACTTGTGAGCCGAATATCGAACGACCGGCCAAAAGGCCGGAGACTATCGCTCCGCTCCTTAGAACACCGAAGGTCATTCCAATGTCTATGCTGGTGTTACCGCACACTGTTCCGTGGACAGCGTACACCGTCTCGTTGTTCAATGCCTTGGATTCGCAATCCTTGACTGTGAATGAGCCGAATTTGAAATGCGGGACTACGGTGAAGATGCAGTCTTTCGAATCGAAGATCCCCATCGCAGAAAACTCTGAACCTGCAGGCGGCAATTCGCTGGAGATGATGACCCTGTTTTCCAGTGGATTGGTGCAGCCGAATAATGACAACGAAAGCATCAAAAGAAGCAGAAGACGGGGCGAAGCCATGGCATTTCTATTCTCAGAATATTTTAAAATTCCTGCTTATTGAACGGGCGATGGCCTGCAGAGGTTCTCGCAGCCTTCGAATCCGCCTTCGCTCGCGGCGCACGTCTTGTAGCACGCCACGCATTCGTCGAATTCCGGGCTCGTGACCGTATTGCATGACCCGCCCGTGTCAACGCAATGGAGGTATTGCAGGCAGGCATCACCGAGGCCATACATCATGGTGCAAGCCATCGGTTCTGTGGCCCGGACGCACGAAGCCGGGCTGTCCAGCGATATGTGGCAGGGCTTTTGGCATTGCCCGGAACCGCCAGGTGAAAGAAGGGGAAGCAGCCATATCGCCACCACGGCGACTATAACCGCAACGACCAGAAGAACAGCCAGAACCGCGAGTATTATCATCCAGGTCTTCATGGACAGCCATCGTGGCCGGATTTAATTAAGCATGCAGCCTCAGGCCAGATTCGAAGTAGTATGGCTATCTGCCGTTGTCGCTGCCCTGCTTGCGGTGGATGATGTCGCGGTAGGCGTTGGAGACCAGCTCTATGAACGCCGGGTCCCCTCCGATGTAGTAGTAGTGGGCGGCCTTCCCATGGCTGGCTATGTCATCCCAGACCCTGGTCTTGACCTGCACCTCAAGGGGCAGGAGATTGTCACGCCCTATTGGCTTGGCATCGAAATGGTAGGCGATATAGCCGTTCTTCTTGTTCTGGGGGTCGAATCTATGCGCATAGCCCTCCACTATCTTGAGTATGTTCAGCTGCACAGTGACCATATCCAGGGCGGCCTGGATGACCTCGAGCTTCTGTTCCTCTGGCATGGCATCCACCTGGCGGCCGTTGAAGTTATCCAGGATGACTTTCAGCGCCACAGTGTCGTTCAGGGATGAGAGTGTGTATTCCCTGATGGTGGAGGCGACGAATTCCTCCAACGGAGGGCTGTAGCTGGATGGAAGTGCCTTGTGGCGGTCGACCAGCTGATTGTAGAATTTCCTCATCGTCTTTCCCTCATGCTTCTCCAGGCGCGGAACCACTTCCACGTCAAAACCAGAGTCGGTGAAGGTCCTCCTCAGCACCTTGACGAGCCTGCGGGCTATGGCCTGGGTCGCGCCCAGCCTGCCTTCGGCCTGCTCCTTCGCAATTATCTCGACCACGTGATCATGGACGACCGGGTGGTTTATCCTGTAGACGTGCTTGAATATGTCCCCTGCCAGCAGCGGGAAACCGAAAAGCTCAGCCACTGGCGCGTATATCTTCTCCCCTGCCTTGGCATCCATCTCGAGGCGCTTCTTGGCATCGGCCTTGGAGGAGTACATCCTGAAAAGCGGGCTCGGGTGGTGGCTGATATGGCCAGGGGTCCGGTCTTCGGTGTTGTGCGTGACCGCATAGTCTGTGAGCCTCGCGAGAAGGGCGCGCGGCGCATGGTCATTGTTGAGCACAGTGCCGTAATCGCTGGCAGGCGCACCGATCCGGTCAAGTTCGGTCAGCCTGCTGAAAACCCCCAGCTCGGTGCGGATGTCGGAATTCAGCAGGGGGTGGTCTTCCTTGAGGAACGACAGGTCCACTGCGCCGCCCACGAGCTTGCCGGCATCCACAACGTGGTAGAGCATTGTCTCGGCGATTATGCTGTGGAACCATGCCAGTTTGCGACCCGCCTCATCGCTCCTGACCTGCTTTATCTGCTCGCCTTCGATGATCCCCTCCTCGGCTGCCCTCCGGAAAACCCCATGGCAGTGCTCGTAGAGGGGAAGCGCTTTGAAGCGCGTGTAGAACTGCCTCGCCCTCTGGACGCTGGATGTCAGGTTGGGCGGACGGGTGAGTTGTTCCATATGGATTCACTGTTCATTTCATCGGTCGGCCAGAGGGGCTGTGCCTCTTGTAGCTTTCATGCTGGCCACCATTAAAGTATATATGCTGACACGTATATATAAATATATGCGTAACGACAAG
>JACCLH010000067.1 GCA_013425375.1 Microcaldota archaeon
GTTTTGCTATCTGGTAGATTGACAGGTCTCTCTTCTCTATTTCCCTGACAATCCAGCGTATTTTCCGCTTATTCAGCTTCTTCATATACTGAAGAAGGTCTTCAGATTTTACCGAGGTAACCTTATTTCGGGATACGACAAAGCTGAGACCTGGCAGGTTCTTTTTAATATTTGCCCGTCCTTTCTAGTTATGGCAAAACCAAGGCCGAAAAAGAAAGTTGCGCAGAAAAAGGACATGCCGAAGAAAAGCCGCAAGGCCGGCCCTGCCAGACGCAAAGCGGCTACGAAGAAGGCTGTCAAGCGCAAATCTGTTCGGGTTTCCCGGCAACAGGCTCTGCCGCCATCTCCAAAAGCGCAGCTGCCGCCCTCTTCGCCAGGCCCCAAGTTTCCTGGTCCGGAAACCCCGCTCTTGCCTGCCCTTGACCTGCTGCCCGCATGGGAGGACCGCGAGCGCCTCAGGAGGTTCATGTCAGAAGAAGGGCTCCTCTTCACCGCGCCGGTAAAAGGCACCCCGGATTTCACCAAGGCATCAGCATTCCTTGCTGCCAACAAGAAAGCCGATGCCACCCTGCCTGGCTACCTGATAATCTCAGGAAAAGACAGGAACCGGAAGCTGGTCGCAGCCATGGACGGCTATGTGGCCAACAACGTCCTCGTCGTGATGCGCGCCCGCGTCCCTGAGCAGGCCAACAGAAGGGATGTACACATACTGCTGCATGCGGCGGCGCTGGCCATAGCGAAGCCGGCATACGTCATGCTCGCCCAACCCCGCGCATTGTCCTTTGAAACCGCCTGCAGGCTCATATTCATGGGCCGCGGCCTGGGGATGTCTGCCATACCGACCAGCCACAAATCCCTGCTTTTCTTCATCAGGAGGATGGGCAAGGAATCAGACCCCATCGCAGGCGGCAAGGAGATCTCCACAGCGCTCAGGGCGGCCGGCGGACTGTTCGGCGGCCTGGACGCGTCCATCGCTGAGATAGAAAGCAAGAGCGCCGTTGCCCTGGTCCCGCTTCCCAACTCGCCAGATACCAGGGAGCATCTCCACGAGCTCAAGGACGCTGTGCTGGGCCTCGGTCTTCCTGCCGAAAGCCTGGACAAGGTCCTGGAAAGGCTCGCGGAAGAATACGTATCAGATAGGAAAGACATCTCTACGGAATCGTTCTAGTGAAAGCACATCCCCGGCTTTTATTGCGCCAGCAATATACGCATGGCTACCTCTTACCGAGGAGGTCTTTTGTGCTATAGACTTTGACGCGATTCTGCTCCTTGAGTTTCCGGTCATTGCTCCATATCGCCGCATCTATCCTGATGGCAAGGGCAAAATATACAACGTCGTCCGGGTCAGGAGATATCTTTGATGCCTCTCTGAGGAACGGTTCAAAATCCTCCTTCGGGATGATCGTGATTTTCTGTTCTAATATGTCAAAAATCCCGTCTAATTCCTCTGCCCCTCTCCTTGTCTTATCCAAAAGTTCGTCCTTATGCTTCAGGATCTCTTCAAAAAGGAACTCAGGAGCGAACAGGTGGACTTCCGGTTCCAGCAAGAGGTCTATAGTCGCCCCATCTTTCACGAGTGCCGCGAAGATTATGTTGGCGTCCACGACCAAATCCATCCTTCCATCACTTCCCTGTGCTGTACCTCTTCGCCAGTGCTTTGTTGACTTCCTTTCCGAGACGCAATGCATCATCTTCAGTGATAGCGCTTTCCTTCGCGAATTCCCTGAATCTCTTAAGAAGCATGATTTTCTGTTTTATCGCCTCTCGTGCGACCGCTGACCAATTTATCTCGGGGAATTCATCCATCTCGTGCTTGAGCTCTGTCGGAACAGCCAATGTTATACTTACCATATCTTCACCTCTTGGTAAGTATATTACGTGCATTACGTTTTTAAACGTTTTGATGTAATTTCTGTCGTATTCTCGTGAGCCGAGGCTGACTCTATCTTTCTCTATGCCGGTCAGAACAAGGAAACAGCTTCCCATATCATCCCCCATGCAGAATCAGCGCCAATGATTAAATCATTATCGCCTGCCAAATCATTCTGTGAACAAGTTCCATTCCATCTACAAATCCCTCCTCAGCGAATTCGGCCCCCAGCAGTGGTGGCCTGCAGACTCCCAGTACGAAGTCGTCGTAGGCGCCCTGCTCACCCAGAACACGAACTGGAAGAACGTCGAGAAGGCGATAGCCAATCTCAAAAAAGCGAAAGCGCTCGCCCCGCAAAAGATACTCAGACTCGAAAAAAGCGAGCTCGAGCAGCTCATAAAGCCGAGCGGTTTCTACCGCCAGAAAGCCGCGAGGCTGAAACTGCTCACAGAGAAATTCATCGAGATAAAAAGGCGGAACGCGCTTCCGAGCCGCGAGGAATTGCTCTCAGTGAAGGGCGTGGGCAAGGAGACCGCTGATTCGATTCTGCTATACGCTTTCGATCTCCCCTACTTCGTGATCGACTCATACACCAAGCGTTTCTGCGCCCATCACAAATTATTCAACGGAAAGGAATACGACGACTACCGCGAATTCTTCGAATCATCGCTGCCGAGAAGTGTGCCTCTGTACAAGGAGTATCATGCGCTGATAGTTGAATGGGGAAAAACTATCTGAAGGCTCCCCTCAGCTTCGCCAGAAGGCCTTCCTTCACCACGATTTCCTCAGCAGCTTTCTTAGCGGTTCCGCCTTTCCTGGCAGCTTTCCTCTTTCCTGTTTTCTTCTTTCCCCTCTCCACCTTCTTCGGAGCCGGCTTCACGGTCTTCTCCCTCACCCAGACGCTTCTGCCCTTGGACTTGGGCCCTATCGCTTCCTTCACCCGTCCTATCAGGGCGAACCGGACCTGCTCATGGTTGTCGCTCGTCAGGGTCATGACCTCACCACAGGGTCCGTAGCGCGAGACATAATCCCTATGAAGGGAAGCTATGAGCGGGGTAGAGGATTCCAGCAGCGTGTCCACCATCTCCCTGAACCGCTCGCTCTTCAGCTCCATGGCGCCTATCTCGTCTATGACAACCACATCGTAGTTCCTGAACGCGGTGAGCGCAGGCATGGCCACGCCCTCGAAGGATGCGACATCCACGTGGTATTTGCTGACCTTCGGTCCGTCGCCGTCCACAGACGCCAGCATGGCCTTCCTGCCGGTCCTGATGTCCATCACCTGGAACGCTGTCCGTGTGCCGTGGTGGCTCTCATCAGGGGAGATGATTCCTCCGATGCGCAGGCCGCGGGCCTTCAGCTCCTCTATTATGGTATATATGAGAGTGGTCTTCCCTGACCTGGGCATTCCGGTTACGAAAAAGTTCTGTGGCATGGGATTGACCACGGGAACAAGGATTATAAATCTCCGTTCCTGTCCCACCAACCCACTTCGCTCGTGCTCTGGCCAGCCCACCGCCAACTCGCGATTGTTTTCGTTGGGGCAAGGCAAATGCTGAGAATAAGTAGCAGGCAGTCTTTCCGTACCAGTTTCGAGGTAAAATATCTGTAGACAAATCCAGGCCTAACGCCGTAATAAGCTGGACGAACGCCAAGTGTTAAAACAACATCCGAACTATGTAACTGTGAAAGAATATGGCAGATAAGCGACTCGTTTTTACCATCCATGTGACAAACCGGCTGCTGGAAAGGAAAATCCCACCAGGCGAGATTCCAATGATGCTCAAGAAAGGGGCACGTCTGGGAGACCCTGCAACAGGGGAAACCCTATGCGTTTATAAGTACTCAGCTGACCAATACTACGTTGGTGATAGGGGAAGATGCGGAGCAGATTACCATCATAACGGCTTACTGCTCCAGCAACTGGCAAATTGAGCAATATAAAAAGGTGAAGAAACTTGAGCACTCCAAAATGCGTTAAATGCAAAATAGCGACAAGAAAGGTGACAGTAAATAAGATTTTCATGGATAAGTACGTAGTTTCAGATGCAACGATTTATGTTTGCGAGAACTGCGGCGAGGAGTACCTGGATGACAAAGAGTATTCCCGCATTTTTGCCAAAGTCCAGGAAGTTGAATCCAAATTGCGGATACCCGAGCTGCAGGAAGTCCTGGCCAAGGTTAGATTTTTAGTTCTCTAATCATTTTTAAATAACCTGTCCCTGTTATCCCTATCATGTTCCGTGTGACTTTCCTCGGCACGTCCGGCTCCATCCCGACTGTGGAACGTGGCATGCCGGCCATGGCCATAAAATACGAGAGCGAGCTCATGCTCTGGGACTGCGGCGAGGGCACCCAGCGTCAGCTCATGAAGTACAAGGTCGGATACGGGAGCGTGGACCATATCTTCGTCTCGCACCCGCACCTCGACCACTATCTCGGTATGTTCGGCCTGCTGGAGACATTGAGGCTATCCTCACCATCGCCACGCCACCTCAATATATTCATGCCGAAAACCCTTGAGCTGGACGGCTATCCGTTCATCTCTCTCCATAAGATGCGCTCCGGCGAGATATACAGGGGGAAAGGCTTCTCGGTCAGCGCGGTCCAGGTCAAGCACTGCAAGGGCTCATATGGACTGGTTTTCCAGGAGCAGGACAAGATAAAATTCCACGAGGAGAAAGCGCACTCGCTCGGCCTGAAAGGCACGCTTTTCAGGGAGATCCAGAAGAAAGGCCGTGTGAAGACGCCGAAAGGCGAGGTCGCGCTTGAGGATGTCACGTGGACGAAAGCAGGCAGGAAGGTCGTCTACAGCGGCGATTGCCTGCCTGATGATAATATCATAGAAGCCGCAAGGGGGGCAGACCTGCTCATCCACGAGGCGACCTTCGAGGAATCCATGAAAGAGGAAGCAGCAGAGCGCTTCCACAGCACTGCGAAAGGCGCGGCTGAAGTGGCCAAGGCCGCTGGCGTGAAACGGCTTGCGCTGACGCATATCAGCCCGAGGTATTCAGACAGCGCCGCGCTGCTCGAAGAGGCGAAGGCTGTTTTCAGGGATACTGTCATCGCGGAAGATGGCCTGTCCATAGATATTTAGCGCCAGCAGAAAAAAGCCGGCGCTGCTAACAACCCCCACTCGTGGGGTTGTTATTGTATAACATGGGTTGTCGTGGATTTTAACGCCATTAAGCGTAGGATACATACGCTTATTGACTAAGTTAAAACAGTAATTTATAAATAACAGTTTAGGTTAGGAGCTAATGTTTATAAAGTTTTTGACAGACATCACGACAAGCGAGGTAGGGTTCTCCCTATCTGAACCCGGGAAGGGATTCCTGACCGGGATTTTGGGCCGTAGCAAAAGCAACCGCCGTCGTTAATCATTTATCGGCCCTTGGAAAAAAGAGTATAGGCGGCGGAAAAAAACTGGGAAAAAACTGAGGTGAAAGAATGAAAGTGAACCTGAAAAAGATTGGCGCGATTGTCGCAGGTGCGACGATTTTAGCCAGCTCAGCTGCGTTCGCCGGACTTATGTTCGGTTCAACGACGCTGGTGGACGAGAACGGGGCTCCAGTAGCCAAGGTCGTCCTGGGCAGCAATGCTGCGCCCAGCGATGCAGTAGCGGCTTCGCTGATAGCCGGCAAGCTGGTCAGCGAGGCCTACAAGTCTGAGACGCTGACAGCGCAGGTCTCAGGAACTGCGACGTGCTCTGGTGGAACAGGTGAAGGAACAGGAACCTGCGCCATCAGCAACGAGAAGGCAAGGCTGGAGATAACCGTACCAGGCTCTGCAGCAGCAGGCACCTGGACCGGCGAGAACCTGATCGGCGACTTCATCAACAGGGAGTTGATGGACAGGGAACCGAACACAGAGGCTGATTCTGATGCTGAGTATGTGATGGGTGGCTCTGATACGTCTGAGAATGCCAACCCGTTCACCAACGGCAACGGCGATAACATCGGCCCGACAGAGACCTTCATGTACAACGTTGACGGCTCCATGTTCTCCCCATTCGCTGACCAGAACCTGGAGGACGAGGATTCAGGCAACACCTACGTGGAGATGCAGGACCTGTGGATAAGCGGTGACAACCACTTCAGCACAGACCCTGACGACATCGTCGGAACTCTGGACTTCCTGGCATACACGCTGAAGTTCGACGGTCCTGGCGGAGATGAGATGGGCATCCCGGTCTGCACTGAGTCAAACGAGATGAACTATGCAGCATGCAAGGGCAGCGAGGCTGTCGCCGGCGACACAACGATTGATGACGCCACAGAGACGCACAGGCTAAAGTTATGGTTCCTGGGCGAGCAGTGGGTCATCAGCGAGATGAACGCGCCAGCACTAGAACTTGCCAACGAGAACTACCTGGTGAACGGCGGTTCTGTGAAGCTGGCAAAAGAGGCTGTATCAGGCATCCTGAACCAGGGTGAATCACTCCCTGTTGATGACCTGAAGTTCCAGCTGGACGACCTTGAAGCCCATGGTGACGAGACCTCAGCCATTCTCCCCATATTGGATGCGAACGGCAACGTCCTGAAGAAGGACAAGGTGCTTCCCGGGCAGACAAAGGAGTTCATGATAAGCGGCAAGACCTACAGGTTCCATGTGTACAAGGTAGCGCCTGGTTACACCTTCGGAGCCAAGTGGGCTGACGTCGCTATCTTCGCCAAGGAGCTTGAGCTCAAGGACGGACAGGAGCTTGACCAGGGTGAGGGAACCAACCCAGGCTACGATGTGGCATTGGGATGGAAGAACATGGACGCGACATCCACAGAACAGGATGTGGACACCTTGAGGAC
>JACCLH010000004.1 GCA_013425375.1 Microcaldota archaeon
TATGCAGGGGAAGAGATTTGAACTCTTGAACGGACTAACCGATCAGGCCCTGAACCTGACGCGTTTGACCACTTCGCTACCCCTGCGAACGAATGTGAGCGGGGGTTTGATGGTCGGAGTGCCGATCAGCTATACCCCTGCTAATGAGTAGAATTCTATTAACTAAGGCAACCAAATATAAACTTACTCTCCCTCTCCAGCCTTATTAGAGCCGCCCTTGGCGGCTCTGATATCCGAGTCGTCCGACGACTCGGACATTGCGAATTCTATCGGCTGCCTTGTGAAGACCCTTGTCCCGGAAGGCACATTCTTGTTGACCACCACTCCAGAGTGTATCCAGCAGTTCGTGCCGATGAACTTGCCAGGCATGGTGCATGACAGCACGCCGAATTTGGTGTTGTCGCCCACGAAGACGCCCAGCTTCTTCCTGCCTGAGTTGGCCCAGCCCTTCTCGGTCTGGACATTGACGTTCTCGCCATCGAACCTGAAGTTCGCTATCTGTGTCCCTGAGCCGAAGTTCACATTCTCGCCAATCACGCTGTCACCTATATATGCGAGATGCTTAGCGTTGACATGGTCCAAAAGTATGCTGTTCTTCACTGTGGTACCGCTCCCTATGGCGCACCATTTGCCTATGCAGTTGTATCCTTTGAGATAGGCGTTCGGGCCGATGACCGTGCCTGCACCGATGTAAGCAGAGCCTTCCACGTAGCTGTTTATTATCCTCGCTCCCTCTTCCATGATGACCTTTCCTTCTATGGTGGAATTCTCTATATGACCTGATTGGGAATCCATCTTCGACAGCACATATTCGTTGGCCTCGAGAAGGTCCCAAGGATATGCGATGTCGCGCCAGTAGCC
Organism: Microcaldota archaeon; assembly: GCA_013425375.1. Classification (GTDB taxonomy): domain Archaea; phylum Micrarchaeota; class Micrarchaeia; order Anstonellales; family Bilamarchaeaceae; genus Bilamarchaeum. Next base: position 862 of record JACCLH010000004.1, read on the forward strand.
CTCGGTCACGACACCTTTCGCACCCACGAAAAGGTTCACTATCTCATGCTCGCCCCGCTCGGATTTCCCGATTGACCTGAGCTCGCTGAAGACGGTCGGCTCCATGCAGTAGACAGAGAGATTGGCGAGGTCGCTTTTCGGATGCTTGGGCTTCTCCTCGAAAAGGCTGACCTTGCCATTGGACAGCTCCACAACGCCGTATTCGTGCGGGTTGTCCACCCTCTTGAGGCCCAGGGTTATGCCGCCCTCATGGCCCTTCATCACTGCGCTTATCACTGAGGATTCGGTCACTATGTCGCCTGCGAGCGCCATGAACGTGTCGCTGACCTGGTCCTTAGCGCAGAGCAATGCCGCGCCAGTCCCAGTCTCGCTGCCCTGCTCGACAAAGGAGACTTTCATGCCGACATCTGCCTTGGAGAGATATTCGGTGATTTTCTCCTTCATGTGGCGGACCACTATGACCGCCTCGGTTATGCCTGCCTTCCTGGCTTCGATGAGGAGGTTGTGTATCAGCGGCTTTCCTGCGACAGGCAGCATGGCCTTGGACCTTGTCTCGGTGAGCGGCCTGAGCCTCTTGCCTTCCCCTGCCGCAAGTATGATTGCTTTCATGGCAAAACCCTCCACGCCATTCTCCATGGGGTTTTGTATCCCCATCTATCTGCCTTCATGTGAAAACCCTCACGTCTCCGCTATACGTTGTTTCGCCGCTCCTGTTTAAACCTTTTCTGATTTTAAAACATGAAGATTTATAAAGTATAACAAACATATTCAACACATGCTTCACACAAAAAGGCTCGCTTATGAGGATGGTAAAAAGGCTGAAAAGCCAAAGCAGTCCAAGAGCCTGTTTTTCGGAGCGGTATGCGGCGCTGCGCTCATGATGTCTACATCATGTGCCCATGCAGATTTAATCCCCAATAAGGAAACGCCGCGTCCAAAGAGGGAAATGCCTGCCTGGACCCTTACGAAGAAACCCAAAAGTGAAGAGATAAAAGGAAAGTGCGGAGCGGACCTGACTGCCGCGCTGAATGAAGGCAAGAAGATCATCGAGAGCATCTGCACAGACCACTATGAATATGTGCTGACGCAGGATGAGATAATGATTTTCCCCAGGGAAAAGCCAGAGAGCATGAATATAGATGATGTGAAGGTTACTTTCAGCAACATGGCGCTTGATGTGAAGAATATAACCAAGGCAGGAGTGGTGGATTGGGAGGCATCGGATGCAGAAGCGTATCTTATGCTTCGCAACAACACGCTGGTAGTGGTGCCACGCGAGGGAAAGGACCTGCGGGTGTCGATCTATGACCTCTATTTCGACGCAGCGAGTATGGGGAAGGAACGCATGGCTTATCTCAAAGGATATCTTGTTCTTGCTACACCTAACGGCAGCATCCTGTTCCTGAATGATGGAAAATGGTATACCCGGCCAAGCGGCATAAGCGATCCGGATGCCACTCTGCACAAGACAGCTGGGGGGCTCTTCTTCGGAGATAAAAACGGCGCAGATGTGGAGATAAAAATAGATGAGGACGGTCCTTCAGTGGCCGCCCCTTCGAAATGATTACATTGGATGCTTCACGCGCGCTATGTGAATGCTGGCATTGGTATCAGCCATCAGAGCGTTGTGAATAGTCTCCAGAGCTTTGCCAAGGTCAGCGGGCTTTACGCCTTCCACCGCGAGCACGGGGTTGTCAGTCCCATAGAGCAGGGTGTGGCGCCTCTCTTCCTGAGTGCCTGTGATAGGCTTCTCGCAGCTTATCGTGAATTTTTTGCTTTCGTTTTCCACAGTAGCTTCCACATCATAACGAAAAACATGCACTGGAGCTTCACCCTTTTTCGCGACCGCTCCGGCGAGCGGGGATGATATCGGGCCCATGAGCAGAGATGCCTTGACATTCTCGTCTGTCACCGGCCTGGTGGGGTGGCGCATCCTCCATACCAGGTTTGCATCCTGTTGGTCGATTCCGAAACCAGCTTTGAAGGTGAAGTTCCTCTCCTTTGTCATTTCCATTATGCTCTTCACTGCGTCAGGACTGTATTTTGCGGTATACAGCCTTTTGACTAGTGCATTGTCCAATTCTGCCTCGCTCAGGGGTTTAACCATCTTTCCAGTTCCAGCCATTCAAATCACCTCGATATAATCATGTTATCATAATCACGTTATAATTTTTTTAATTCATACCTTATCTACCTTCAGCTCTTTCATGAAGGCGCGGCATTGCGACGCCAGATATGATGTGTACCTCTTGAGCAGGTCGCCGCTCTCCGGACCGAGCACGTCACCCCTCGGCGTGGTCACAGACAGGACCGCAGCCGGCTCGTTCTGGAGGATGTTGGAAATCTCGGTTTTGAGGTCCTTGCCTTTCAGCTCCTTGTTGAGCGTGACGCTGTACTTCTGGCCGTAGATGTCTATGTTGTAGGCGTATTCTTTGGTGACGCTTTCGGCCTTGCCTGGAGAAAGCTTTGGTTTGCCGTACGAGCCCGCCTCGATGTAGACAGTATCTAACTGCACTGGCGGCTTCAGCTCGGATTTCTTCGGTACCGCTGCGAGGTATGGATTCTTTGGCATCTTTTCGAGGAAATCCTTGCCGCGGTACGGGTTGAACTCCAGTTCCGCTCCTTTCACAGCGACAGTGGGCCCTGCAGGCTTTTTCGTGCCCTCCTTGTAAAGATATGGATTCATCTCCAACTTCTCCAAGTCTGCTGACGCGACAGCAGTATCTGCCGGCTTTTCCCTGGCCCCAGGCACCCGGGCAGGGCCTTTGAACATCGCGCCTGCGGCAGCGGCCTTATAATTCTCCTTCGGATGGGCACGGGCATAATCGAGCGCGTCCTTGACCGCGGAGACGTCGAATTTTTCTATCCTGTTGAAGCCAGGCATCTCTAACCCCTGGCGGGCGCGGTCGACGATCTCGTAGGCCTCATCCGCAGTGTATCCTTTCTTCATGAGCTTCGGCATGAACGTCAATTGGTCGCGGGTCTGTTCCACAGCATCGCGCGCCTTTCTTAGCATGGAGCGTCCCTCCGGGGTCTTTGGACGCGGGAACGTGATTTCCTTGCCTTTGGAAGCGTCAGATGCCAGTCTGAGTATGGTATCGGCCGTAGCTGGTTTGAAGCCCTGTGAGATTAGGTTCTGGCGTATCATGTCCTGGGTCTGCTGCATCATCGGAGTTAGCGTTTCTGCTGTTTTTTCCTCTGCCTTCTGTACTGGCGTCATGGCATCACTTCCCACGCAGCGTTAAAATAAATGCTGCTTTTGGTTCCGCACGTGCGGAATATATCATATTTGTGGTAAAGGATTTATAAACCTGCAACTTGGGCTGTGGAACGGTAGGGACCTTAGGGGATTGCTGCGCTCGGCCTCAAACCTTTTCTGGTTTGGAAGCATAATGGTTTATAAACTATAACAAACATATTCAACACATGCTTCACACAAAAAGGCTCGCTTATCAGGATGGCAAAAAGGCAGAAAGGCCAAAGCAGTCCAAGAACCTGTTTTTCGGAGCGGTATGCGGCGCTGCGCTCACGCTGTTCGTATCGTGCGCCCACGCAGATTTGATTTCCAAGAAGGAAACACCACGTCCAAATAGGGAGATGCCTGCCTGGATTTTGGCGAAGAAACCCAAAAATGAAGAGATAAAAGGGAAGTGCGGGGCAGACCTGACTGCCGCGGTGAAGGAAGGCGAGAAGATTGTCGAGAGCATATGCACAGACAACTATGAATACGTGCTGACGCAGGATGACATTCTGATCTTTCCCAGGAAAAAGCCGGAGAGCATGGACGTATATGATGTGAAGGTGACATTCAGCCACATGACGCTTGGCGTAAAAAACATGATCAAGGTAGGAGTGGTGGATTGGGAGGCATCGGATGAAGGAGCATATCTGCTGCTTCGCAACAAAAAGGTGGTCATGGTGCCACGTGAAAGCGATGAACTGGCGGCACCCACGTTTGAATTGTATTTCGACGTAGCGAGTATGGGGAAGGAACGCATGGCGTATCTCAATGGATATGTCGTTCTTGCTATGCCTAGCGGTGATATCCTGTTTTTGAAAGATGGCGAAAAACGTGTCCGACCAAGCCACATAAGCGGGCCGGATGCCACCCTGCATAAGACAGCTGGCAGGCTTTTCTTCGGAAAGAAAGACGGCGCTGATGTGGAGATAAAAATAGATAAGGACGGCCCTTCAGTGGCCGCCCCTTCGAAATGATTACATCAGGTGATTGTCCCGCGAAGAGCCGATGGTGGATTACGGTCATTATCCAGAGCTTCACGGAGCGCATCGATCGTTACATGGATCTGACTTCGGCTTTACGGTCATTATCCAGAGCTTCACGGAGCGCTTTGATCGTTGTAGGTTCCGTCGGGCCATAGCTCTTTTTAACTCCTACCTCGAGCAGCTTGTTGTCTTTGGTAATACCATCAAGTATGTCCAGCAGGGCAGTGCGCCTCTCGGAAAGAGGGGCAGTAATCCTCTTCTCGCAACGGATTACGAAAGATTGGTCATCGGCAGCCACGATATACTTGAAGCCTGTCTTCTCTTTCCTCTCCGCGATTACCTGGGCGGCTACGGATAGTGGACCCATAATGAACGTCTTGGTGATATCGTCCTCAGTCACCTTTGGTGCAATGAGGATTGCCTGGACTTTCTTCACGTCATCCACTTGGATTCCACTGCCCGCAACTACCGTGAAGACAGGCTTATTTGCCAACTTCATGATTGTGTTGACCTGCTCGGGCGTGTAGCCCCGCTTATCGAGGACGTCCCTTACCTTCTCCTCGATTTTGGTTCGGTTCAACGGCATCTGCGAAGTATCCGCAATCTTGACTGGCTCCGAAGCCTTTTGAACATCTTTGTGTCCTTCCATTCAAATCACCTTGGTATGGCATTATTTCTCAAATGATGGCTTTGTAGAAATGCTCTAAGAGAAGCCCAATCTGCCGACGCGGGGGGACAGCGCAGCGGTGGGTCCTGCGTCAGCAAGCGCGTCCTGACTGATGGCTTTGGACTAGCGCGGCAGGCTCCCAGAAGTAGGGTTTCTACAGAGCCCAAATGATGTTAAAATAAACACCGTGGTTCGGTTCTGCATCCGCAGACATTGTTATATGTGGTAAAGGGTTTATAAACCTGCAACTCTGGCTGTGGAACGGCGGAGAGCTGAATGGAGAGAAGTTTTTTAAGGAGAAGAACGCATTACCTGATATGCTTGAAAGAAAGAAAATAGAGGATATGCTATCAGGATACAGGAAATTCAAGATAGCGACTATTTGTTCCCACTCCTCGCTCCAGATATTCAAGGGCGCCAGGGAGGAGGGCATAAAGACCATAGGCATAGTCCAGAAGGACAAGCGGAAGCTCTACGAATCCTTCCCGCTCGGCAGGCCGGACGAATTCCTGGAGGTGGATAGCTACGACGACATACCGTTCGGGGACCTGGTCGCAGAAGAGGCCATAGTCATACCCCACGGCTCGTTCGTGGAGTATGTCGGAGAGGCATTTGACGATTTGAAGGCGCCGATATACGGGAACCGGGCGAGCATAGCCTGGGAAAGGAGCAGGGAAAAGATGCTCGAGTGGCTGCACAAGGCCGGGATAAAGACGCCGAGGATATACAAGAGGCCCGAGGACATAGACGGCCCGGCGCTTGTGAAGTTTCCAGGCGCGAAAGGCGGCCGGGGATACATGATTGTGGGTTCCAAGGCGGATTTCGACAAGAAGATAGGCAAACGGGAGTGCATGATACAGGAGTTCATCGTGGGTGTGCGGGCCTATCCGCATTATTTCTTCACCCCGTTCGAGAAGCTGGGCTATCCGACAGCGCAGGGATGGCTGGAGCTGCTCGGAGTTGACAGACGGGTCGAGAGCAGCGCTGACGAGATCGCGAGGGCGGTTTCTGCAGGCATAGAACCGCACATGGGGTTCACTGTGATAGGCAACGAGCCGCTGGTGCTGAGGGAATCGCTGCTTTCCGAGTACATGGAGATCGGCAGGAAGATAAGCGAAACGTCCTTCAAGCTTTTCGGAGGGCTGTACGGGCCTTTCTGCGTGGAGACCATAATAACCGAGGAATTGGAGATCTCCGCGTTCGAGGTGAGCGCCAGGATAGTCGCAGGAACCAATGTCTATCCTGAAGGCTCGCCGTATTCTGTTTATTACTACAAGGAGCCGATGAGCGCTGGGAGAAGGATAGCGCGGGAGCTCAAGGTGGCTGCGAAAAAGAAAAGGCTGAATGAGGTAGTCTATTAGGGAGGCAGGCAAATGGAAAGGAATACCGTGCCCCGACATATTGCTATCATACCTGACGGGAACCGTCGCTGGGCCGAGAAACAGGGCATCAGCAAGAAGGAAGGCTACGCCATAGGCATAGAGAAGATAGGCGACGTGCTGAAATGGTGCAAGAAGCACGATGTCTATATGCTCACCATGTGGGGATTTTCCACAGACAACTTCAAGCGGGACCACGAGGAGGTCAGCACCCTGTTCGGGCTTTTCAAAGACAATCTCCAGAAGGCCATAGAAAGCGATGACCGCAACAAGAAGGAGCTGAGGGTGCGGTTCTTCGGCAGGATAAACCTGTTCCCGAAAGAGATACAGCAGATGATAAGGAAGGCCGAGGAAGTGACAAGTGGCGGGGACAGGAAATACCAGCTCAATCTCCTGCTTTCCTATGGCGGGCGCGAAGAACTTGTGGATGCTGTGAACAGCATAATAGCAGAGGGTATGGACAAGGTGGATGAGAAGGCGATAAGCGATCATCTTTATACCAAAGGAGTGCCTGACCCTGACCTGGTGATAAGGACTTCAGGAGAGCAGAGGCTGTCCGGGCTCATGCCGTGGCAGAGCTGCTACAGCGAATTCTATTTCTGCAGGAAGCTATGGCCGGATTTCTCCAAAAAGGATTTCGAGGCTGCTCTGAATGAGTACGGGAAGAGGAAGCGGAGATACGGGAAGTAGGGAATTATAAAAGCTTTCACCTGAAATGAGAAAAGCATACGCCGCAGTAGCTCAGTGGGAGAGCACACCTGCCTCTTTTAGGGATTGTTTTCTGAAAGAGACTGTGAAGCTGAAGACTCTCAATGAGTCGGAGGCCCTTTATCGGGTTGCCTTATCAAGGCAGAAACGGTGGGGTCGCTTGTTCAAAACGCGCGACGGCGCCGATATATGGCGACGGAGCGCGGGAACATCAGGCCTGCGGCATTTTGCTCACAGTAATGAGCAGTGCCGCCCGATTTATTTTTAAATACTTACATCCACAAGTAAACACTATGCAGAGCATGAGAGAAATTGATAACTCTAAGTCCGCATTGCTCAGCCTGCTCCTTCTCCTGGCCTGACCGGCCACACTCTTATATACCCCCTGATTTGTAAGAAAAAATATCCTCAGTCTTACTTCTTTCTATCATCGAAAAAAACGAGGTGAAGGATATGGATGCTAACCAAAAAATAGGACATAACGGAAACCCGCAGACCATGCGTCCCATGCCGCAATCTGTCAGGGGATGGAAGTGGTGGGCCAACGTCAAGGACAGGTATTTCGCGCAAATCGCGGAACATGCAGACGGTTTCGGCCGTGCATCGGCCTTCCCGGACATTGAAAGGCTGAAGAAGGTGAGGATATTCGACACCACCGGCCGGGACGGCATGCAGATGCCTGATGCCTTCATCACCGTGGCAGGCGGGATAACGGCCACACAGAACAAGATAGACATCGCGGTGGAGCTGGCGAAATGGGGCATACCCATAATAGAGGTCGGAAGCGCCATGAGCAGCCCGGAAGAAAAGATGGCCATCCGGGAGGCGAAAAGGAGAGTGATGAAACTCGGTCTGCCCAGCGAGATAGTGAGCCTTGCGCGCATGAACCGGAAGGATATAGAAGAGGCATGGGGTCCTGACGTTGGCACTGACAGCATCCATCCTGACATTATCCATCTCTTCTCTTCAGGTTCTGACCCGCATACATGGGTTAAGTTCGGGAAAATGCCGAAAGATGTGATACCGGACATCGTCGACAGCGTGACATATGCACAGCAAATCGGATTCAGGAAGATGGTCGTATCGCTGGAGGATGCGGCAAGGACTGACCCAAAGCACCTGGTGGAGGTAGCCAGCGCAGTGAATGAGATAGCCAAAGCAAGGGGGGTGGAGGTGCACTATAACATCCCGGACACGATTGGCGTCGCTGACCCAGTGTACATGTTCGCCCTCATCTCATACATCCACAAGAAGGTGCCGTCGCTTCCGCTCCAAGTGCACTGCCACAACGACCTGGGAAGGGCTGTGGACAACAGCCTTGCAGCAATATACGCTGGAGTTTCAGAGGTCCATGCAACCATGCATGGCATGGGTGAGAGAACAGGAAATGCCGCGCTGGAGCAGATTGTGATGAACCTTTACACAAGACATGGCGTGGCGCTGGTCGACCCGCACCAGATTTCAAGGATATCGGAATTCATAAGGCAGCGTTCCGGGGTGGACGCGCCAGTGAACGCGCCGGTCATAGGCAGGAACGCCTTCCGGCATGAGTCCGGCGTGCACGGCGATGCCGTAGACAAGAGCAACCGGATGGGATATGGCAGGCGTAAGGGAGTGGACGGCGGAAGCGTGTATGCCCCGTTCAATCCGGCTGTCATCGGGAGAAAGGAGGAGATGGGCATAGGGCCGCTCTGCGGAAGGGCCAATGTCGAGTACCGCCTTGCGGAATTCGGCATCACAGTGCCTGACGACAAGATAGCCGACATCGTCGAAAAGGTCAAGAGGATGTCCGACAGCGCGAAGGTGAGCGACGCGGATTTCATCCTCATGGCCTACGAAAGCGTGAAAGAGAAGCCATGCGAGAAGGTCAGGATATCAGAGATAGACGTCTGGATCGCTATGAGCGGGGCCCGTGCATACGTGCAACTCGGACTGAACGGCCATTATAGAAAGGCTGGAGGCGATGGAAACGGCCCTGTGGATGCTGCGGTCGAGGCGATAAAGAACGCGCTTGGCAGGCACAGCATGGACATAGTAGCCTACGAGAACAAGTCGATAGGCCAGGGAAGCGACGCCGGGGCAAGAGTCACAGTGACGGTGAAGAAACGGCGGGGGAAGATACGGATCGAATCTTCTGCCGTAGGCACTGATACAGTCCTTATCGCCGTGGAGGCTTTCAGGAAGGGCTACAACGCCATGTGCGCCCTGGAGACGCTCAGGAAATAGACGCACCTGGACGAGCGCGGCTCAAGAAGCGGATTTTGTTTTTCGTATTTATTTTCGTGTTTGTAGAGAGCTAACCACATCATTTAAATTACATTCTGCACCATCATCATACATGAAGCTTTACATCCCCCCAGGATATAAGCCACTTCTCAGGGCGAGGGATACCGAAGCAGCGATCCAGAGGATAAAATCGCTTTTCCAGAAGCGGCTTTCCGAGAACCTGAATCTCTACAGGGCGTCGGCCCCGATGGTTGTCCGGGCCGGCACTGGCATAAATGATGATTTGAACGGCGTCGAGAGGAAGGTCAGCTTCAGCGTCAAAGACGACAACGACGCCAAAGTCGAGATAGTCAACTCCCTGGCCAAATGGAAGAGGATGGCGCTCGCCAGGTACGGGTACAGCCACGGCGAAGGCATCTGGACAGACATGAACGCCATCAGGCCTGATGAGGAACTCGACAACACCCATTCTGTCTATGTGGACCAGTGGGACTGGGAGCGGGTGATAAACACACAGGAGCGGAATCCGGACTTCCTGAAATGGGCTGTGAAAAAGATTTACGATGCCATAAAGAGGATTGAGTGGCGGATATCCCAGGATTACGGCGCAAGGTCGTTCCTTCCGGAAGAGATATCATTCATCACGACCTCCGAACTCGAGGGGCGGTATCCGGATCCGGATAGAAAGGCAAGGGAGAACGCAGTGGCTGAGCACAAGAAGGCGGTATTCATAATGCAGATAGGGTGGCCGCTTAAGGACGGAAAACCGCATGACGGCCGCGCCCCGGATTATGACGACTGGAACCTTAATGGCGACATCTTCGTATGGAACCCGGTCCTCAAGAGCGCGTTCGAGCTTTCCTCGATGGGAATCCGCGTTGACAAGGAGACCCTTGTGAAACAGCTTCAGGCTGCGAATGCCATGGAGCGCCTGGAGCTCGAGTTCCACAAGATGCTCATGGCAGACCAGCTTCCGCTTTCAATCGGCGGCGGCATCGGGCAGTCAAGGCTTTCCATGCTCTACCTGGGGGCGGCGCACATCGGGGAAGTGCAGGTAGGCATCTGGCCGGCTGAGATGGTTGCCGAGCTGGAGAGGAATAATATAAAGCTGCTATGATAAGGAAACTACGACAATATTCCAAACCTCCCAGTTTGAGTGCTGACAACCGACAGATTTGCAAAAATACAATCAAAGATGGTGAGATAGATGAAGCGTGAGGATGCATGCGTTAGGATCAAGGATATGACATGCTGCTCGTGGCACAGTCAAAGGAATGCCATAGTTTATACGAAGACAGGGATGCCTGTTCCGAAGGAAGTGCTTGATAGGATACCTGATGGACCGGCAAAGGAGATGATGATGTATTCCGGGAACATGTGCGATCTATGCGCCAAGCGTTTCATGAGTGGAGGGAAAAGAGAACCGCTTGTGGAGAGCATGCTCACCAGCATGATAGTGCTGCGCTAAACTTTCATGGCCTGGATTATCTTCAGCAGAAGGGGGTAGGAGGTATAACCTGAACCCTCGTTTATGTGGCCGCCCCCGTGCTCGATTATAAGGTCGGCACCAAGGTTGTCGGCAAGCTTTTGCCCTTCATCCAGAGGGATGTAAGGGTCGTTGTCAGAGTTTATCACGAAGAACTTGCGGCAGCTCTTCCTTATCTTCGGCCAGTCGAACTTTTTCTCAACGAAGTTCTTTATCTGTGGAATCTCCAGGTCCTTGGCGAAGCCTGCCACCAGGATGGCAGCGCCGGCACGCTCTTCCTGGCCGAAGGTCTCAAGGAGGCGGAGGATAGCGGGGCATCCGAGGCTATGACCGATGAGAATCCAATCATCGTCGAAATGCTGGACGTGCTTCCTGGTTTCTGCTAGCCATTCCTCCAGCTTCGGGTTGTCTGTGCCCGGAAAATCAGGTCCGATGACAGTCATTCCTTCCTTCCGTAGCGTGTCTGCGAGCCAACCGCTCCAGCAGCTCCGCGCATCCCCTCCCCAGCAATGGAAAAGGAAGACCTTCATCGTCTCACAATAATTTCAGTTTACCGAAAACAGCATCCAGCTCGTTCTCCCCCCATGGCCCTGCGGCGAAGCACGTGAGCGTGCCGGGCTCGAGCTGGGTGTGGCCTGCATCCCGTATAAGCTCGCATGGGATTCCGGCAGCTTTCCCTTTGTTGTAATATTCGAGGAGTTCGGCCTCGCTGTTGACCTTCAGCACGACCTTCTTCTGCCCTTCCTCTTCCCACGCGCGGGCGGTATCTGGGTTTGTTTTTGAGACCTTCTTGTACGCGCTCAGCGAGGCGTGCGAGCTTTGGACCGCGAGCTTGCCTTTCCCCATCTTCAGGTCTGCTCTTACAACTATCGTCTGTTTGTACACGGAGATGCCCATCCAAGCGCAAATTTTCGCAAAAATTTGTGCGCTATGGTAAATTATCAAATTTACCATTCAATGAAAACTTATAAAGCCACTCCACGAATACAAAGCCATGCTTGTCGATGGCGAGATAATACTCAGGTTCGTGGTCGCAGTCGTGATAGGCCTTCTCATCGGTTTAGCCAGGAGGCATAAACCAGCGGGCATCAGGACATTCACCCTCCTCTGCTTCGGCTCGGCGATCTTCACTGTGATTTCCGTCGCAGGACCATTCACAACATCTGCGGCATACGATCCTACGCGCGTGATAGCCCAGATAGTGGCCGGCATCGGCTTCCTCGGCCTAGGTGTCATATGGAAGGAAGGGCTCGATAAGCCTTCAGGACTTACGACCGCAGCGGCCATATGGGTGACAGCAGGCCTGGGCATCCTTGTGGGTCTTGGCATGTGGGTGGAGACGCTGGCGGCCACCGTCTTTACGCTCGCCATACTTTATTCCAAGAAACCGCTGACGCTAGCCCACCTTGAGGAATAGCGCCCCATCAGGAAAGTTTCCAGTATTTCTTGTTCTTTATGAAATTCTTCTGCGCTTCAATCAGATCCAGATAGAAGGACTCTTCGGTCTTGTGCAGGCGCTTCAGCACCCGGTCGGCTGTCGCAGGGCCGATGCCGTAGGTGGAAAGGGCTATGAGGCCCCTTTTCCCATAGGCACGGATAAGTCCTGCCGAGAATTCCATGTCGCCTTTGGCTTCACCTTCCTTGCTGACCAGAGCGAACGAAGGATGGCCGCATTTGTGGCAGGCTATTTTCTCAGGAGCTCCGGCAAGGTGCAGGAATCTGGATGCATTGCAGTGCAAGCACCTGAGGCGCAATGTCTTGGACAGCGCATTCTCCCTGAACGCTGCCACGATGCGCTGCCTGGGCTCGAAAGCACCGATGGATTCGCCTCCTGATACCCGCTCAAGGCCGATGGCAGCGAAATAGCTCGGCGCCTTCCTGATGTCTGTCACGAGCCTTATCTTCCCTTTGCGGATGAGTTCCATGAGCTCGGTTGACTTATCGACGTCGAAATACCTGAAGAAGATGGAACGGAGGGCCTCCTCATAGACCACAGAGTGGCGCATGGCATGGACGAAGCGCGAGTTGATCGTCGCATCCTCAGAAAGCAGGCCTGCCATCCTGCCCACATGGAGGAACTTGAACTTCAGGAGCGAGGAGTTCTCCAGGGCCTCCTCGAGCTGGCGGCGGATGTCCTTTATCTCCAGGAAGCACCTCTTCACCTGCTCCTCTTTCAGCGGGAACGGCAGCTTGACCATTATGCGATAGGGGTCTGCGACAGCCAGCACGCTCTCGCCAATCAGGTTGGAGAGCTTTTTGGAGAACACACGGGCAAGGCCTTCGTTGACCTGGGTGCCGAAGCAGGCATGGACCACCACGAGGTCCTCCACCATCTCCATTATGACGGTCTTCTCATCAGGGAGCGGGGAGATGTCCTTCTTCATGGCGCGCATCCTGCCCACATCCTGGGCGACCTCGAAAGATACCGGGATGTCTTCACCGGTCCATGAAGGCACCATGATGTCTGTGGCTGAGGTCGGCTCTGCGAGGACCTCTTTCTCGGTGATGTCTATCACATGCCATGGGATGCCCTGAGACAGGAAGCTGGCGCCTGGCTCCAGGCTGACCACGAAGTCCTCGTCAAGGCTGGAGATGAACCTGTTGGATGAAATGTCCTTCATGAGGAAGCGCTTGGTCTTGGGAATCGTGCTCAGGAAGGTATGATAATAAGTCCTTGCCCTGGGCTTGGCCTTGATGAAAACGGATTTGCCTGCTTCATCGTAGTAGATAAGGCCCTCGCTGTAGAGCTGGAGCGCGACCATCCTCAGCTTGTCGTAGGTGATGGAATAGGCATAGGAGCCTGAGAGGATGGAATGGGCTTTCGCCAGGTCTGTCCTGCCGAAATCAAGGCAGAGGCCTATGAGCTGGTGCGCGATGACGTCGAGCGCGCCGCGCTCCACCTTCTTATCCTCCATCCAGCCGTTCTTCGCCAGGACCGCGATGACCTCGCTCTCGAGGAGGTCGTCGAAATCCTGGCTGAAGATTATGCCTTTCGGTACCTTCTCCATCGTGTGGCCAGAGCGGCCCACCCTCTGGATGAGCCTGAAGACCTGGTGCGGCGAACCGTACTGCATGGCAAGCGAGACATCGCCTATGTCTATGCCCAGCTCAAGCGAAGACGTGCATAGGATGGAATTCATCTTGCCTGACTTGAACTCATCTTCTGCACCAAGCCTGATCTCCTTGGCCAATGAGCCGTGATGGACCAGGATGGGAGCGCCGAGCTTCTTCAGGGATGCGCCAAGCTCCTCTGCCATGCTCCTTGTGTTGACGAAGATGAGCGAGCGGTGCTTCTCGGAGAGCGATTTGATACGCTCGAGCCGTCTCTCATGCGGAAGCGTCTCCACGGATATGTCCATGTGGCGGTTCTTCCCTGATTCGCAGACAGCGAACGGGCGCTCACCGAAAAGAAGTTTCGCTGCCTCGGTCTCGTTCGCCACGGTCGCGCTTATGCCTATCCTCTGGAATTTCGCTATCTCGTTCAGGCGCTCAAGGCCCATGGAGAGCTGGGCGCCCCGTTTGTTGTCAAGGATGTCGTGTATCTCATCAACAATAACGAACTCGATGGTCGTGAGATGCTTCCGCATCACGCGTCCCATGAGAAGGGCCTGTAGCGATTCCACAGTGGTGAGCAGTATCTGGGGCGGTGATTTGCGGTGTTTCGCCCTTTCAGCGAGCGTCGTGTCTCCGGTCCTGATGTCATGGCTGATATCCAGCTTCTCGCACCACCAGGTGAAGCGCCCCTTCAGGTCACGCGAAAGGGCGCGAAGCGGGGTGATGTAGAGGGCTCGGATGCCGACGATTTTGGATTCGGCTCCCGCGTCCTTTGTTTTTATCTTTTCCAGTATCGGGAGCAATGCGCTCTCGGTCTTGCCAGAGCCTGTGGGAGCCAGGATGAGGACGTTCTCTCCGGCAAGCACCCTGGGCATGGCGAGTTTCTGGATTTGGGTAAGCTCGCCGAACCGTTCCCTGACAAGGTCTGCTACGTTAGGCATTTTGCTCAGGATGATTATGGGAAAAGGAGAATAAAATAGAGGTGGATGGCTTGTCTGGCGGCCGGTAAAACTGATTAGAATGGCTAATAGTGGTAATTATTAATCTTTAATGCCATAATACAATTATCACTTGAGGCGAACTTATGCGCATTGCAGCTGCCAAACAAACAACCGATGGCCAGAGAATCAGAGGCCCAGGCCTTGCCATACTCATCTCAGGAAACGAGGGTGCTCCATACGATGAAGGCTTGATGAGGGCAGATGCCGGGAACCTGGTCATAGCTTCAAACAAAAGAATGAGCCGGATGCTTATCTGGAGCGACGAGTGGAAAACGAAATATAACCTATTCGGATGCTGGACAGGGACGACGACCGCGTATGAAGAGGCCGGAAAGGCGTTCGGCAGGCTTGTCGAGTATACCGATGAGAAGGCAGGAATCAGGTATATCTTCCCAGTGCCTGATGAGTTTGTCGGAGCGACGGATTGCCTGCTTGTCGCAGAGCATCCTGATTTCACGCTTGAACGAAAGGGCAATGACAGGATTGTCAGGGCCGCAAGGATAGCGCTGATTGAGAGATTCCCTGCTGAAAATGGCTGGTATCCGGGTGATGATGCCTATGACATCCCGAATGGGGATGCGGTAGATTCTTCTGGCCCTGGCGCCAGACGTTTATGGAGAATTGGGGGGGCGAGGGTGGGTCCTGTTGCCCGTGGGTACGGTGGCGACAACGACAAATATGACGGCAGGCGCGACATCGTCCTCAATGGCAGGCCCTGCGGCGCTCTCGGGATGGCTGTGGAAGCACCCTTGGGAAGGCGTATCTGAAACCATGGCGGAAATGGGGAAGGAAAAATAAGTATTACCAGACCTGGATGACGCACACCCCGTGCTCCTCATCCGGCGATTTCCGGGCAGGCTGCTTCCAATCCGACGGGGGCTGTGGAATCTCGATTTCGAGCTGCGGCTGCGGGCGGTCCTGCTTCCTCCGGTCTATGAGTGGGAGTTCCCAGGGGGTTGGCACCCACGACGGCACTGGCTTTGGCTGCTGCGTATCTGACCTCTTCAGTTGCCCGAACTGCAGCTTCATGTATATAATATGCTTAACACAATTTTTAAATATATGCCACATAAGGTGGTGGCAGTGCGACGCTACGAACCAGCATGGGTTTATAAAACGAGGGCGGCATTTTTCTTGGATAGGTATCAGTGGGTTTTCCTATGGACGATAACGAACTGGAATTGTTCAGGCAGGTAGGCAAGATAACCTCCAGGATACGGGAGGACAGCAAGAGCCTGATAATGGTGGGCGAATCCCTGCTGGACGTGGCCGAGACCATAGAGAAGATGATAGTTGATGAGGGATGCAAACCGGCGTTCCCGGTCAACATATCAATCAATGACATCGCAGCGCATTACACCCCTGAATTCGAGGCTACGGCTTCGCTGGGCGAGACTGACCTGGTGAAGGTGGATATCGGAGTGGAGATGCACGGGGCGCTTTCCGATACCGCTTATACCGTAGACCTGGCAGGGACCAACGGCAAGCTGGTGAAGGCGTCGGAAGATGCCCTGGAGAACGCCGTGAAGGCGATACGACCAGGCACGGCCGTTGGCGAGGTAGGGGCGGTCATAGAGGAGACGATAAAGGGCTATGGCTTCAACCCGATATCCAACCTATCCGGGCATATGATAAAATCCAACGAGCTCCATGCCGGCGTGGAGATACCGAACATAAAGACAGACGATCCTTACAGGTTCCAGGCACGGGATATATTCGCAGTGGAGCCTTTCGCGACGACAGGCAGGGGCTATGTGGAGGATCTGGAGCAGGTGGAGATATTCTCATTGTACACCATGGCGAATGTCAGGATGAGGCAGTCCAGGAAGATTGCGGAGCACGTGATAAACAACTACGGCATGCTGCCCTTCGCCGAGAGGTGGGTCAGGAAGAGCTTCCAGTCCAAACTGCTGGTGAGCGCTGCCCTGAAGGAGATGCTCCAGAGCCATATGATAAGGGGATACCCGATACTCAGGGAAGTGAGCAGGGGCCTGGTGTCCCAGACCGAGCATACCATTCTTGTGACTGAGGACGGATGCGAAGTGCTGACGCGATAGAAGATTTTTCCCTAGAATGGCCGACCAGCTCACGTGGCTTTCTCTGAATCGGAGTCCACGTGCCCTTAGTATGACGGAGAAGGGCAACGAAAAGCATTAGAATGGGAATACATAAGGAATACCTCATTGGGCCCGTAGCTCAACTTGGATAGAGCGAGTGGCTTCGGATGCCTTCCTCTAATCGCGGAGGAAACCACTAGGTTGAGGGTTCAAATCCCTTCGGGTCCGATATCTTCCTTATTCTTTGCATTTCCGACAGATGCCGATGGGTATTTCGCATGATTTTAAAATCAGGCGGCTTAATTGCTAAAAGTCCAACCCATAGCTTAACGTGATGATATGGATTTCGTATTCAAGATAGCCGGCCAGGCCGGAGCAGGCGTCATGACGACCGGCAGGGTGATGGTGAAGTGCTTCACAAGGGGCGGCTACAATGCCCTGGGCTACCCGGAATACCCTTCGCTCATACGCGGAGGGCACAACACCGTGCAGGTGAGGGTGAGCGACAAGCCCATCCACTCGCCGCTCCAGAAGAACGATCTGGTTTTGGCCCTGAACAAGGATGCCATATTCTATCATATGGGCAGCATGGCCAGCGGCGGCATGATCATATACGACGAGGCTATAGACGCCTCCAAGTTCACAAAAAGGCCGGATGTGCAGATGCACCCGCTCCCGCTTGCCAAGCTCACCCAGGCGGCAGGGGGGACCGAGCAGATGAAGAACACTGCTGCGCTCGGTGCTGCCCTTGCGGCTGTGGACTACCCCTTCAGCGTGCTGGAGGGCATCATGCGCGACGAGTTCAAGAGGAAGGGCGAGGAGGTCATAAAGCAGAACGTGGATGCAGCCAAATCCGGCTATGATTATGTGAAAGGCAATGGTGTGCGCGCCTCCAAGACCATGAAACCCCTGTCAGACAGCAGGAAGATGGTGATAACAGGCAACGAGGCAATAGCCCTGGGCGCCATCAGGGGCGGCATGAAGTTCTATGCCGCCTATCCGATGACGCCAGCATCTACCATACTGCATTCCATGATAGACAATGAGAGGCGGTTCGGCCTGGTCGTGAAGCAGACCGAGGATGAGATAGCTGCCATCCATTACGCCATAGGCGCTTCTTTCGCAGGGGTGAGGGCGATGACCGGGACTTCAGGAGGAGGGTTCGCTCTGATGACCGAAGCGCTTGGCCTGGCAGGCATGAGCGAAACCGGTATCGTCGTGGCAGTTGCCCAGAGGCCCGGACCGAGCACCTGCCTTCCCACCTGGACCGAGCAGGGTGATCTCAGGTGCGTGCTCCATGCTTCACAGGGGGATTTCCCAAGGGCGGTCCTGGCCCCTGGAGATATGCAGGAATGCTTCTTCCTGGCAGGCAAGGCGCTGAACCTGGCTGAGAAATACCAGACACCTGTGATAATACTGACAGACAAGAACCTGGCCGAGACCGCTTTCTCAACCGAGAAGTTCGACCAGTCCAAGGTGAAGATAGAAAGGGGCAAGATAGCCAAGGGCCTGCCCCAGCTGGCCAAGATGACAAGGTGGAAGCGCTATGCGCTGTCAGAAGACGGGGTCTCCGAAAGGGTGTTCCCAGGCACTCCGAATGGGATGCATGTGACCTCGTCATACGAGCATGACGAGACCGGATTCAGCAGCGAGAGCTTTGCCATGCGGAAAGCCCAGGTGGACAAAAGGGCGAAGAAGCTGGAGGCCATGGCAAAGGAGATGGAAAGGCCTAAGATTTATGGGGCCAAGGATGCTGAAGTCACCCTGGTGGGCTGGGGTTCCATGAAGATGGCCGGGCTGGACGCCCTGCCCATGCTTGAAGCGAAGGGCATAAAGGCGAGGTTCGCGCATTTCACCCATCTGTTCCCGCTTGACCCCAAGGATATGAAAAGCGCGTTCAGGGGCTCCAAAGTCCTGATTATGGTGGAGAATAACCCGACCGCCCAGTTCGCAGGGCTGGTCAGGGAGCAGACAGGGATCGAGATGGACTTCCACCTGCTGAAATACGACGGCAGGCCGGTCTTCCCTGAGCAGATAGCCGAGGAAGTGGCCAAGCTGAAGGCCGCAGGATATCAGGGGCCGAAGGAGATAAGGATGGTGGAGAAGGAAGACCTGGAGTATTACAATCCCCAAAGGCACGGGCTATAGGTGATATCATGGTGACGATAGCAGATTTGAATGTGAAGGAAAAACCGCAGTGGTGCGCTGGTTGCGGCAACCATGCCATAGTGGTGGCTGTCAAAGGCGCTCTGGCAGAGCTTGGGATACCCCAGCACCAGACAGTGATATCGTCAGGGGTAGGGTGCAGCAGCAAGCTCCCCCATTATGTCAATACCTATGGATTTGAGGGGCTGCACGGCAGGTCGCTGCCAGTGGCCTCTGGCATAAAGCTCGCCAACCATAAACTGACTGTCCTGGCAGTGGGCGGCGACGGGGACGGATATGGCATAGGCTCAGGCCATTTCATGCACATCATGAGAAGGAACTACGACCTGTCATACATCGTCCATGACAACCAGATATACGGCCTGACAACCGGCCAGGCATCCCCGACCTCGCAACCTGGGATGAAGACCAGGACAACGCCCTATGGCGTTGTTGAGACGATATTCAACCCCCTGGCTTCAGCCATAACAGGCGGTGCGACATTCGTGGCAAGGGCTTTCGCAGGCGACCCGGCGCATATGAAAGAAATGTTCAAGGAAGCCATAACCCATCGTGGCTTCGCCCTGGTGGATGTGCTCCAGCCATGCGTCACGTTCAACAAGCTGAACACCTATGACTTCTTCACCAAGAGGTGCTACAAGCTCGATCAGGCAGGCCATGATCCCTCGGATATAATGAAGGCCCTGGATAAGGCGATTGAAGGCCCGAACACCAATTATGAGAAGATTGCCATAGGAGTGTTCTACAAGGTCCAGAAACCGCTTTATGAGGACAGCCTCCCCCAGATAAAGGAGAAGACGCTGGTGGAACAGGAGCTGTCAGGCATAGATATCTCCGCGGTCTGCGAAGAGATGATGTAGCTTTATCATCCGATACCATAAACGCGCTTGTGGTAATCCAGGAACTCTGAGACCAACCACGCGGATTTGTATATCGCCAGCGGCACCAGGTACTCTGCCTGGTCGTAGCACTCCTTCGGCGAGAGTTTTCCGGTCTTCTTCTGGTCCTTTACCGTACCCATATGGTCCACGCTCCTGTAGCGCTGGGTGTTTATGGCGATTTTGTCTATGAATGCACCAAGCTTCTGGCCCACATTGCCTTTCGTCCAGGACGTGT
The DNA here is from genome assembly GCA_013425375.1 of Microcaldota archaeon. Lineage (GTDB taxonomy): Archaea > Micrarchaeota > Micrarchaeia > Anstonellales > Bilamarchaeaceae > Bilamarchaeum. Next base: position 20,946 of record JACCLH010000004.1, read on the forward strand.
CGAGCTTCGGCCGCGCGATGCCCTTGCTGCTCCATATCCTGATATTAGGCGAGTCTGCCTTCCTGGCTATGTGGGGATAATCAGCAAGCGTGTACCATGGCTCAAGCGAATCAAGCCCTCCGGCTATTCCGGGACCGTGGGGGTCGTTGTGCACATGGGTCGGCATATGGATGTCCTGGACCAGGTGCATCATGTGCCCCAGCGCGCAGAACGCCCTGGGCATGTCTCCCTCTGCATAATACCTGGCGGCCAGGTCCCAGTATTGCATTATCCTGTCCTTCGCGCTCTTGAACTTGAGGTCTCCGTTGAGAATCTCAAGCCCGCGCGACGTTCCGTCGCTCAGCACCTGCAGGAAGTGGGAATGGCTGGGGCTGTTGAGATCGCCCAGAAGATTCGAAGCCAATTCGAAAATCCCGGTGGTTATGCTGGGCACATCATCGTAGTCAAGCCAGTCCGGCATCCCAGTTCTCCTCCTTGGCACGCGAGGTTCCTTCCGGATGAGGTCTTCAAGTTTCTCGCCTGGTGCGAACACATAGTCCTCGGCCATGGAACCGATTATTAGGTGGAGGGTGTATCTCTGGATGAGCGGGTTGGTGCCGAGCAGCTTCGCGGCCTCGTAAGAGAGATACTGGTGGCTGGATTCCTTGCCTGCGATGAGTTTGGCCACCGCATCCTGCGCCTCGAGGTAATTCATGTATTTCCTGCCTTGGGTGGCAGGAGTCTCGCCTGGCAGCAAGATGTCCACCTGACCCCAGTTCATTATCTCGATTATCATGCGCGATACGGACTCGCAGGCATGAGCCGGGTCGGTGTCAAAACCGCCGCTGTCGAAACGATTGATGTTCGGCTTGGCCGGCTCTGGCCAGTATACAGATATGGGTGGTATGTAACCGGGCCGCCCATCTATGAAGGCAGGCTGAAGGACCATGAAGTCTGACATTACGGCTTCTTTGACTCTAATGAAAAATTCCTTTACCCGCGCAGCAGTCTCTGACTGGCGCGGCATACGGAGATAAGCATGTAGCTTCTGCATCTTTCCCACCCCATAAATGTATATATAGAACAACTTTTAAAGATGCCACTACCGCACCGGGCGAAGGGTTTAAACGCCGTGATGAGAATATGATGTGTGGAACTTATCCCGAGGGCCTACCAGCTCTCCATATACGAATCCATAAAGCAGCATGGCAATACCCTAGTGGTACTCCCAACCGGGCTCGGCAAGACCCTCATCGCGCTCATGCTCATCCAGGACAGGATGAAGCTCGGCAGGTGCCTTTTCCTCACTCCGACAAAGCCGCTCGCCAAGCAGCACCAGCATTCGGTCATGAAGACGCTTGAACTAAGCGATAAGAACGTGGCGCTGGTGACAGGCGAGATAGCCCCGGCCAAGAGGAAAGAGGCGTACATCACTGATGTCATAATCAGCACCCCGCAGACCATCAGGAACGACCTGGATAATGGGGTGCTTCAGCCGGATTTCTCTCTGGTGATTTTTGACGAAAGTCATCGCGCGGTTGGGGATTACGCTTATACGCAGATAGCCGAGAAGCTGAGTTCGGAAAAAACGCTTTTCGTGGGGCTCACCGCCTCGCCCGGGGGCAGGATGGACCGCATCCGGGAGGTCATGGACGCCCTGAGGATAAGCAATGTGGAGATACGCAGCCATGAAGACCCTGACGTGGCGCCATATGTGCAGAAAAGCTCTGTGACCTGGATACCTGTGGAGCTTTCCGACCATTTCAAGGAGATAAAGAAGGAGCTGGACAGCCTGACTGCCAAACATGCCCAGAAGCTGGCCGGCATGGGGTTCCCTCCGCCATTGAAGCACAAGGGCAAGTTCATGGAGCTGAGGCAGAGGATACTGAACATCCCGCACAACATCAAATATCCGGCGCTCGTGCAGTATTCGGTCCTGCTGCACCTGCTCCATATGACCGAATTGCTTGAGACACAGGGCATCTACCCGATGAGAAGCTACCTGGAGAAGCTCGGCCAGAAGGAAAGCAAATCCGCGAAGATGCTTCTGCACGAGGAGGGGATGGCGAAAGTGAAGCTTCTGTGCCAGAAGGACGAGGACCACCCGAAGATGGCCGTGCTGGTGGAGACAGTGAAGAGGCTCGCTGGTAAGAAAATCATCGTGTTTGTGCAGTACCGGGCCCAGATAGCCAGGATAGAGGCAGTGCTTAAGGAGAACGGCATCACCGCAAGGCAGTTCGTGGGCAAGAAGGACGGCGTCACGAAGAAAATCCAGGAGGAGACAATCGCTGATTTCCGCGAGGGCAAGTTCGATGTGATGGTGGCGAGCTCGATAGGCGAGGAGGGGCTGGACATACCTGCAGTGGATGCTGTGATATTCTACGAGCCTGTGCCGAGCGAGATAAGGAGCATACAAAGAAGGGGAAGGGCGGCAAGGCTGAAGGAAGGAGAGGTAATCGTGCTCATGACAATGGGCACACGGGATGAATACCATCATTATGCTTCAACCAATCGCGAGAAGAGGATGAAAAAGATACTAACTGGCATGCAGAGAAGCAAGAAGGCAGGATTCCAAAGCGCAGATAGGCTCGATAAAAAAGAGAAACAACCCGAAAGCGAAAAACAAACAACAAAAAGCGAAAAAAACCAAAATACCGAAAGCGCGGACCCGCTCGCGAAAGAGGAGCGAACAAAAAAACAAAAAGCGCCCGAACCGTCCCCGCGTCAGGCAGGACAGACAAAGATGACTGATTTTTGAGTTCTGATCATTCCTTCTTCCTGCCCACCCTGCTCACGCTGGTCTCAAGCACGAAGGCCAGCTCATCCTCGCTGAAACCGTAGAATTCCATGAGATGCTCGGCGTTCTTCTTACCCATTTCCTTCAGGACAGGAAGATAGACCAGCGCATCCTTCCGGTTGGCATGGACCTTCGCCCCTATCTTCAGCCCGACGGCCTTGAGCATGGCTCTCCTTTCCATGGTCCTGGACATGCTCCTAAGGTATTCAGGGAAATTGTATTTCGTGAACTTGTGGTAGGGCGCCTTCTTGGCGATTGCCACCCCGGCGGTCGCGAGGTCTATGGAGTATTTCAGCAGCTGCCAGTGGGATTTCCTTATCCTGCCGTCAAAGACATCGGCCTTTGACAGCGAATCATAGGCAGCGGATATGTCCTCTGCGCTCTCATATTCCGCAGGTATGTTCTCGTCTATCCAGAGCTTGATGATGTCGTAGTCTATCTCTCCGCTGACTGCCTCGCGGGCTGCAGCATAGGTCTCTGCCTTGAACACCCCACGGACGATCTGGAAGATGTCCTTGTCATGGGTCCTTGAAGTCGGACCAAGGGCCTGGAGGTCGTTGAGGGCTGCGCGCATGTCGCCTTCTGCCATTTCGGATATCCTGTCCAGGGTTTCAGGTGATAATGCCAGCTTCTCGGCTTTCGCCACATGCTCCAGCCGCTTCCTGACAGACAGCTTGTTTATCTTCTTGAAATCCACGATTTCGCATTCCGCCCTGATGGAAGAGAAACTCTTGTCCCAGATGTCTGTGGCTGTGACGATTATCGGGCATGGGGAGTCTGCCAGGAAGTTCTTGATGGCAGTGGAACCGCCGCTGTCCTTTCTCCCTGCGAGGACATCGGCATCGTCTATCAGGACAAGCTTAGACCGGCCGAAAAGGCTGGAGGCGAGGGCAGAGCCGCCGACAACGCGCTCCACACGGTCGCGGTTCCTGAGCTCGCTTGCGTTCATCTCTATGAGGTCAAGGTCGAACTGCTGCTTCAGTGCGTATGCCAGGCTGGTCTTGCCTGTTCCTGGAGGGCCCCAGACGAGCAATGGCTTCCTGGCCTTCTTCGCCAGCCAGTGGAGCATCCACTGCTTGGCGTGCTCGACCTTCTCCTGGTTGCCGATGATGTCATCGAGCTTTTTCGGGGCGTATTTCACTGTGAATAGCATGCTTCTCCCAGAACCTGCCCACTTCTTCTTCGGGCGTGTCGGTGATGACTATTCTCTCCTGTTTATTTAAAATCCAGCTGTACTTCGACCACTGGAACCGCTCGTCCATATAGACGACCGCGACACGGTCGCTCTCTTTCCGCCTCGCCCTTCCTGCTGCCTGGAGGGCTTTTATCGTCCCTGGGTAGAGATAGCCATAGTCCCAGCCCCTTCCGAACTTCTCATCATAATAGTCTATCAGGGCCTGCGTCTCAACGCCCATCTCTTCCAATGCCACGCCTACTATGACCACTGTCTTTATCTCGCCCTCGCAGTAATCAACCCCTTCCGATAGGCTTCCACCTTGCACCCCGCAAAGGGTTCCCCCGTCCTTGAAGTCCTTGAGCAGCTGCCTGGTCTCATAGGGCCGCATGCCGAGCTTCTGCACGAGCAGGTTGCGCGAGCGCATGAGCGGGAGGACCGAGTCCATCACCTTGTAGGAAGGGAAGAAGACGGCCGTGCCGCCAGGGGTGCGCGAGATTATGCGGTCGGTCTTGTCCGCGATTGCTGTGTATTCCTCCATGCCGCGCCTTGAATATTTGGTGGTGAGGTTGTTGGTGATTATGTTGGTGGTGTTGCGCCTGTCGAACGGCGAGGGATAGGTGCGCATCACTGTCCGTTCCTTGTCCAGGCCGAGTATGTCGCGGTGCATCTCAAGCGGGATGAGGGTGCCGCTCATGAGGACAGCGGATGCGCAATGGTTGAGGATGCGGGTGGCAGGAGAGGGGTCCAGCAGGCTCTTGGAAAGCAGGTGGGTGGTGCCTCTTCTCCTTAGGACCCTGACGCACTCATGGGAGGAATCGCCCCACTCGGTGAAGAATCCTGCCAGCTTGAGGCAGGCGCTCTTCTTGCCGGTCTTCTCAACGAAGTCATAGCCTGCCTCAGCCAGGCGATTTGCTGCCTCGTCCATCCCCAGGCCGAACTTCTCTATGAAAAGCTCGAAGCTTTTCGCTGCGATTATGCGCTCCTCCTCTTTTGGCAGCATGGAGGCGCCCCACAGTTCGAACTCCTCTTTCACAGGCCCTGCGTCAAGGCCAAGGAAGCGCATCTCCTTAGCCATCCTGCTGAAAGTGAAGGTGCCTATCCTGCTGGAGAGGCTGTCCCTGACCCGTTGGGCCAGGTTGTGGGCTTCGTCTATGATTATGATGGAATCCTCTATCCGCTTCTTCACCTTGCCCAGGAAGATGTCGCGGATGTGCGGATTCATGAGATGGTGATAATCCGCTATGATGACATTGGACTCCTCGCCGAGCCTGAGCAGCCATTCGTATGGGCAGGAGCAATACTCCCTGCCGATTTTTATCAGGTCGTGATGGCTCTGGGCCACACCGTACTGCTCCAGCACCACGCGGAAAGTGGAGGACGCCTTAGCTTCTTGTATGCGGTTGTATCCCCTTGCGTTGCCGTAGTACATGCATTCCTTGTTCTTCCTTTTCTTGGAGCACAGGGTCTGGAAGGCATCGTGATCCAACCGGCTGATATTATCATCTATGCAGCAGTGGGAGCGACCGACGATGTCGACTGCCCTGAGCTTGAGCTGGGGGTGCTTTTCTGCTATGCCTTTCACGACCTCCAGAGCTATCTTGTGCTGGGAGATTTTCGGGGTGAGGAAGAAGACAGTGAGGTCGTTCTCAAGGGCGTATGTTATGGCTGAGGAGAGCGCCGCGTCGCTATTATGGGCAATAATACCTTCGGCGACAAAGTTTTTTGCCGCTGGCACACTGAAATCAAAAACCTCTTCCTCCGGCATATTTTGTATTTCGACTATATCATCCCATAGGATATCGGAATTGAGAATGGCTTCTAATCTGGAGGGATATTCGTTTCGGCACTTATTCTTTTTAAGAAATTTTATCAATAAATCGAGCGTATATCTGGTCGGTTTTTTATTGCCAACCAGATATTCGCAAAGCGAATCATAAAGCTTGTTTCCCCACGGCACTTGTTTTCTAAGTTCCAAAAGAAAGGCACTGTCGATTTCGAAGGTATCTATATTTGGGTTGGTTTTCTTGTTCTTAAGACTGGCCAGGATTGCCCTTAATCTTGATTTTTTATAGCTTACCGTGAAACCAATGAATTTTTCAAATTGCACAAGGGAAAGACGGTCTGATATCCTTAATATGAAATAAGTACCGTATCTTCGATTTGCCTTTTTTCCCATCTGTGAAATAATACCGAATCTGAGCAATCCGAATTTGAGTGTCCTAACCAGCCTTTCGGATTTGGTAGTGAGGCAAATGGAGTTTGATTTCTCCACATAACCATCAGTATCAAAAAGACCGCTCAGAAATTCCGCGAAGATGCTCTGGGGTGACACCATAATCTCATTTGGAACGTAAACATGAGCACATTTGCCGCCCTTTCTGCCGATTCTGACGTCAGGGGAACCGTACTTTTCCAGAAATTTCTTCAGAACGACAGAATCAACATGGTAATCTGAAGTCCCATACCTCTTTAAGGTCAGTCCAAGTTCGGACATTGCCATGCTTATCCGTTCGATGATTTCTGGTGATTTTAAGGTAAATCTGATCCGTATTCTCGAGTTGAAACTTCCATCCCCGATAAACGCCCCCACCAAGTAAGATATATTTTTGGTGAGACGGATGGCATATCTTTTTACATTGGTCGCATGAGGGCTGGTTGGCTCAAAACCGAACCTTTGAGGTGATCTCGGGGTTACAATCAGCCTGCGCACCGTGGCGATTTTCTCTCCCAATTTCAAATTCTCGGCCTTTTTCCATCCACAGGGAGTTAAAAATTTGTGGGAATATGTCGACTTAATCTCATAACCGTGGCGTGATTGTATTCTGCAGATTTTTTCCTTTCCGACCTTTACCATGAATCCTCGCTTGAGGGAAAGTGTATGAGTTTCGGAAATAGAGTTCACATTCTCGGACGACAGATCCTTCGCCATGACGAGGCCCTTGGAAGTGAAAACAAGCGAATCGCCGGATATGCATTTTCCAGAGCCGGTCGGCGCGCTGGCCATGAAAAGCTTCCGCTCGCTGAGCGCATTGTAGATGTCGTCCATCAGCTCTTTCTGGAATGGACGCACCCGCTCGTGGCGGAAATAGATGACCATGATGTGAATGGGTTGCAGAGGATTTTAAGCTGGACGGCACCTCATTTCCGCAGCAAACGGCGACCCGTTTGCTGGGTCACATGAACGGTTCGCCGTTCATTCAGGCCGCGGTCTTAAATATATTGGCGGCGAAAGCAATCCGTGAAGTTCCTCTACAATGCTCCTGCCATATTGCACAAGGGCGCCATAATAGTCGGCGACACACATTTCGGCATGGAAGATAAGCTCAGGAGGAAGGGCATATACGATGAGGAATTCAGCCTCAGGCTTTTCTCCAGACTGAAGGGGCTGATAGTCTCCCACAAAGCGAAGAAGCTGATTCTGCTTGGCGATGTCAAGGAAGACATAACCATGCTGGACAAACGAACCGAAGATATCCTGGCGAAGCTCTCCATGCTTTGTGAAATAACTATAGTACGCGGGAATCATGATGGAGGCATAGAGCATTGCGCCAACGCTGAGATTGCCAAGGCTGAAGGATTCGCATATGAGGGACTCGGACTTATCCACGGCCACTCCTGGCCTTCAGATGATGTCATGGCATGCGGTCATGTCATTGCCGGGCATCAGCATCCCCTTATCACCATGACAGATGCATTCGGAAGGAAGCGCAGCGAGCCGGTGTGGGTGATGGCGCCGCCAGACGCGGAACGCATCGCTGAGCGTTATAAAAAGTTCAACAAAAAGATAAAGCTCGTACTCATGCCAGCATTCAACCCGCTTGTCGGTTCCACTATAAATCACGACGAAAAAGAGCGTCTCGGACCGCTTCTTAACAACAATCTATTTAAACTCAACCATGCTATAGTATTCCGTCTGGACGGAACCTGTCTAGGAGAACTCAAAAACATCCATTGAGGCAGCCATATGAGCGGAAACCGGAGAGGAAGACAGAAGCTTGAGACCTGCGCATCATGCGGCAGGGCGGTTCCACGCGGCAAGGCTGTCGAATACTCGAGCAGGACCCACTTTACCACTGATCTCAAGGAAGACAACGTGACATATACCGGTTTCATTGACCAGTACTATTGCATAAGCTGCGCCAAGCACAGGAAGATATTCGAGAAGCTGAAGCAGCAGGCGCAGAAGCGCAAAGAAAAGAGGGAAGCCTATGGATGAAATCTGCTTCGATGGTAAGAAGTACGTTGCTTTGAAGCAGGACATCGGAAATCTCCCTTTGATCGTTGTGAAGGCAAAGAAAGGATATATCGCCTGCAGCTACATAGACAAGGCGACCGCCGAGAAGGTTGGGGATATCGCTGCCTTTGTCTCTGGAGTCAAGAGCCTTGAGGACCTCAAGAAGGCCAAGATACGGGAAACGACTACTTGGGCCGAGGACCTTGGCATAAGGGAAGGCATGAGCGTCAAGAAGGCTTTGGAGCTCATGGACGTACTCTGATTCTCAAAGAGCCCAACAGGAGCAGCGGGAGCAAGTAGACTATGGCGCAGATGTTGTCGCTCTTCCCCCAGTAGTTCTGCGGTGAAGTCTGGTATAGGCGGTTCACATCGTCTATGCACACGTCCTGGTTGACCACACCGCCCAGGAGCCCGGTGTCCACCTGCTGGCCAACGCTGCGCGCGAATATCAGCCTGCACATATCCTCAGCCTCGTTTGGTTTCGTGCGCGCGATTATCTTAGCCACATCGAAAAAGCAGTTGTTGGTTATGAGTTCGGCCTTTTTCGGGATGTCTGTGTCTGCAAAGGCCGGATCGCTACTGTATTTATCCCATATGTGCAGGCAGGCGTTGCGTGCTCCTATGACATTGCCCATATAGGCGCTTGTGATGGCAGCCGCATGGTAGCAGGTCATGTATTCTGCAGGGCGGATTACCTTGGGATCAGAATCGCAGCTGGCCACGGTCCTGAGGCCAAGCGCCGGGTTGTTGACGGTCCAGGCGAACGGGAGCAGCAAGATGAATAGAACGATAAGCCTTTTCACGCCGACCCCTTCTCTGCATAGGGTTTGAGGAGCTTCTTGGCCTTGGCCAGGACTATCTTTATGTCCTTCTCGTTCTTGGCGCCGGCGCAGATGACCTTTCCGTTCTTGAACAGGAGAAGGGATGCCTTGGGCTCCTTGAACTTGAGGATGGCGCCAGGGAACTGCTCTGGCTCGTATTCCACGTCCTTTATCTTGGAGGCGATCTTGTAGAGGTCCAGCTCAAGCCCCAGCGCTGCTGAGGCCACGATGTTGGTTATCTCTATCTTGGGCTTCTTGGTCTTGGTTATCCTCTTGGCATACGGCGTGAGCATCTTTATGGTCTTCTGGATGGTCTTCTCGATCATATCTCTTCTCTTGCACCCGACGCAGACCACCTTTCCGTTCTTGAACAGGAGAAGGGATGCCTTGGGCTCCTTGAACTTGAGGATGGCGCCAGGGAACTGCTCTGGCTCGTACTCTATCTCCGGAATCTTGCTCGCCAGCGCGTAAAGGTCCAGCTCAAGCCCCAGCGCTGCTGAGGCCACCATGTTCGTTATCACAAATTGGGGCGGTTTTGCCAAGATATCACCTGTTTAAAAATGCGTTATCCTTTATAAAGGAAGCAATTGTTTAAAAAGACTTTCTCTTAATCTTCCTCATAAAACTAATTTCTCGTGATTGATATGGTCAAATCTTCAAGAGGCTCAATGAGCAGAAAGACCCGCAAATTGAAGGGCAGGACGGGCGTCACCGTGGCCCAGCAGATCCGCACATTCAATATAGGCGATAAGGTGGTCATAAACCCCTGCGCCAGGCCAGGAGGGCGTCCCCACCTGAGGTATTCGGGGAGGCATGGCATTATAAAGGAAAGGAGAGGCAACAGCTACGTGGTGGAGGTCGGCGATATGGGCAGCAGGAAGTCTGTCATAGCCGGGCCGGTCCATCTCAAGCTTGCTTGAAGGGTGGTAAGGATGGAGGTCAAATCTTCTAGAGGGGCGTCGCTCAGCGAGGCCAAAGAGATACTCGCCAAAAGGAAGGAAGAGAGCGAGATGGGTTACGAGCAGACCCAGGCCCTGGACAACAGCGAGCGTTTCTCAAAAACAGAGGCCGCCAAAGCAGCCAAGCTGGCTGAGGCCCTGGTGAAGAAGGGCAAGCTGGGCGAAGAGGCCGCCATAAAGATTGTGGATATCCGCCCGGAGAACGCGGCGACCGTAAAGGCGATACTGCTCAAAGAGAGGATAGAGCTCACCGATGAGGAGATAGAGGCCATACTGAAGGAAGTCTCTTAGGAGATGGCTATGGAAGACTACGCTTGGGTCATCGAGTATCTGCCTGCAGGCCATGCGGAAGCGTTGCGGAGGGAGCCGGTCGTGCAGCTGCTGGGCACCAGGTTCTTCACGCTTCTGGAGGCCACAGTCAGTCCGACCGCCAGCATAGTCATCGGCCAGAAGGTCTGCGTCGGCAAGGAGGGAAGGCAGGAGGTCTCCCACATCAGGGGAAGGATAAAGTACGATGACCTGACCAACGGGGCCAGGGAATTCCTGCCGGTGATGATCAAGAGAGCCGTGGGCGAGAGGGAAACCGACTTCGTCGGCTTCATCAACAACGCCAGGCCCATATCCATAAGGGTGCACACGCTCGATTTACTGCCGGGCATCGGCAAGAAGAACATGGAGTCCCTGCTCAAGGAGAGGGAGGCCAAGCCGTTCGAATCCCTTACGGACATACATACAAGGGTGCCGACCTTGGCTGACCCGGTGGGTGTGTTCGTGCACAGGATAATGAGCGAGCTCCAGGGAAACGAAAAATACTACCTTTTCACCAAGCCGCCTTTCGTTCCGAGGCCTGGCGGAAGGTACTAGTTATCAGGCGCCTACGGTGCAGAAGGAAGAGGCCCTACCGGAAACTGTCTATGGGCGCCAGGCAGTCCGAGAGGGCATCAGCCATCTCCTCAGCATCCTGGAAGCGTTTTTCTGGTTCCTTTGCCAGTGCCGAGGCAACCACATAAGACAGCCTTTTCGGTATGGTGGGGTTGCGCATGTGGAGCGGGACCGCTTCCTGGGAGCGGTGCGCCTGGAAGCAGTTTTCTCTCTCGTTCTCGCCTTCTTTGAATGTGTAGGGATACCAGCCTGAGAGGAATACATAGAGCACCACGCCTAGCGCATAGATGTCCGCCCGATGGTCCACACGCTGCTTCGGATATGTCTGCTCAGGTGCCATGAACATTGGCGTGCCTACCGGAATGTCGACGCGCATGGCGAAATCCTCCATGCCGGGCAGGATAGCATAACCGAAGTCTGTGAGGCTGATGGACTTGAAGTCGTGCTTAAGCACTATGTTTGATGGCTTCAGGTCCCGGTAGACTATGCCTGCTTTATGCAGCGTGGCTAGCACCCCACATACGCTTATGGAAAGCATAATGGCAGTGCGGCGGTCGCGGACGTTATTAAGGGCAAACGGCAGCCCGTCCATGAATTGCTCGGCTACGTAGGGATCCGACCCTAGCGAGGCGGATATTATCCTTGGTATGCCTGGGTGGCCTGCATCCTGCATGAGCAACAGGGCCTGGTTTTCGGTCTGGAGCGTATAGCGACTGTTTTTGTTCTCCAGCATGTCCCACCGCAGCCTTTTGAGCGCGACCATGTGGCCGGTGCTTTTGTCTTTCGCCAGATGGACAAGACATACGGCCCCGCATCCAATTTCCTGGAGGGGCTGGAACCTGCCGTCTATGACATCGAAAAGGCGGCGCTCCTTCGGCTCGTGATGTGTATGCAGCGGCATGCGTGTGACAATTTGCGGATTCATCATACTGATTAACGTCAGAAAAGGATTTAAACCCATGTAAAAACATGATTTGCGACCAAAATTGAAGACTGGGGGCTGCAGGCAGGAGAAATTTTTAGCCCGCACCGGACTAACGCTTCTGATAAAATTAAATGAGCAGATTAAGAACAACCGGGGGGGTTGGAACCCTCAAGGGGGCAAAGAAGAAGGATGGGGGTATTGCCCCCTTATGGGAATGGGCCCGTTGTGGACGGCGTTCCGTCCACTTCGTTCCCAATTCCGCCTGAGGCAAAACTCAGGACTGGAAACTGGAGACCGAAAGCGGAATTGGGCCCGCCCAGGATCGAACTGGGTATCTTTCGCGCTCTTAGCGAGAGTGCCTTGAACGAAGCGCCGCTCAAGCAACATTTCCCTTGTAAGGCGAACGTCTTACCGGTCGACTACAGGCCCGACAAGGTGACTTTTCATCCTTCTGTTTTTAACAGCTTCTGGCAGTTTTTGCAGAACCCCGCTCCTTTATTGTCAACATCCGCGAGGGAATTCGAGAACACCATCACGCATTTTTTATCGTCGCAGTGGGGCATGCCGAGCGTGTGGCCGAGCTCGTGGATTATCTCCTTCAGGATGCGCTCCTTGAACAGCGCGCCTGCCTTCTTGCCGTCATCCACCTTGCCGTAGAATCTCGGGTCAAGGCGCGCGGTGGCCACAACACACGCGTCTTCGCTCGCCAAACCAAAAACAAAATTCAGCGGACCGGAAAACATGTCCTCGCGGACGATGAAGACGGTCCTGGTCCCTGGCTCTGAGAGCCTGCCCATCTCCTTGAGGAACGCCTCCGCATCATACTGCTTCCGCCCGCTCCTGTAAGAGCGCGTCATGGGGAAGTCTATCAGCTCCAGGCTCACCGGCGATTTGAAGGCACGGCCGACCTTGTCCGCAATCTCATTGAAAGCCGGAACAGTCCTGCCGACAAGCACGAGCAGTATACGCATGGGAAGGATAAGAAAGGGAAGAAAAATAAACAAAGGGTTTTTGGTAGAGCGCTCCAAAAAGCTTCAGACGTTGAAGTACTTCTGGAGCTCGAAACTGGTCACGCCCTTCATGGACTCGCGGTGCTGTTTCAGCTTGAGGTCCAGGAAGTCGCCGAGCAGCTCGGCAGGGACAATGCCCTTTAGGAAGGCTGTGTCGCTCTCCAGCGCGGATGCCGCTTCCAGCAGGCTGGATGGCAGCTCCTTCTCCACCCTCTTCTTCTTGCCCTGTGCCTCCATCGGGTCTCCAGGGTCTGCCTTCTTCTTTATGCCGTCAAGGCCTGCGGCGGCCACAAGGGCATGGGCAAGGTACGGATTGGCAGACGGGTCTGCACCTCTGTAAACGACCCTCTTGGTCTCCTTGATGTTCTTCTTGTTGTATGGCACATAGACCAGGGCACTCTTGTCTGAGCAGCTCCAGCCCATCTTAAGGCCTTCAGCAGCAAGCCTGCGGTAGGAATTGGGGAGCGGAGCGGTGAACAGCGAGAGCGCTGCCGCATGCTCCAGCAGACCGCCTGCGAAGTACCTGCCGGTCTGGCTGAGCTGGCCATAGGTTTCCTTGCCCTCGTAGAAGACGTTCTGCTCGCTTGTCTTCCACAGGCTGACGGCGATGTTCAGGGAATTGCCCTTCTCGCCCTCCACAGGGTACGGCATGAAGCTGGCCGAGGCGCTCACAGCCGTGGCCAGGTTCTTGGTTATGAACTTCAGGGTGTTGACCGCATCGCCTGCGGCTTTCAGGCTCCTCGGGCCCAGCTCGAACGTCTGCTGGGCAGTGGGCGACCTGCCGTGGCGGTGGGAATCCACCAGCACGCCGAAGCTGTCTTCCATCGTCTCGGCTATCTGCACCCTGGCCGAGTACATCGAATCCTGCGGTGTGGCTGCATAGGCGCCTGTTTCGTCGTTTGACATCGGCGACGGGCCCCACTTGGCTTCCCTGGAGTCCATTATCAGTCCGGTTCCGCGGCCGCGGTTGGTCTTGTCCGCAGTGGTGGTGTCGAATATGTAGCAGTCCACCTCGCTGCCGACAAGCGAGTTCTTTATGCCTGCGGCGCTCAGGTTGGTCTCCATCCTCTCGGCGACATACCGCGGGTCCTTGAGGAACCTCTCCTTCTTGAGGGATGCGACGATATCGCAGATGAGCCTCACTGTGGCCGGCTCCCATGGAAGCCTTGCCATGGTGTCAGGGTCAGGCAGCAGGACCAGGTCGCCCTGCTCGGATGCGCCGAAAACCTCGCTCAGGTCTGCTGCGGCTATGCCGTTTCCGAAGGACGCCTCCTCGAGCTTCCTGTTGGAGATGCTGACACGGTGCATCACGCCCTTGATATCGAAGAACTGGAGGTCTATCCAGCGTATCTCATTCGTAGCGACATATTTCATCACATCATCGATTGCAGACAAGAGACCACCTCAATTCACGTATGACTAACCATATATAGGAATAAATAGGTTTCGAAGAAGACCGGTGTGGACCTGAGATGGCAGGACAGCACCGACGACAACCATTAAAACCGTTGCCGACGCATCTTATTAGGAGCTAATCATGTTCGGCACTTCAGGCATCAGAGGGATATACGGCAAAGACATAACCGAGGGACTGGCCGGGAAGCTGGCTTCGGTGTTCGCAGAGGCCGGACTATGCCTTGGCCGTGACATAAGGACGAGCGGACCATCCCTTTTCAAGGCGGCTGCTTCCGGAGCCCTGTCTGCAGGCTCTGATGTAATTGACCTGGGGATAGTGCCAACGCCCACAGTGGCCCTGGCGACAAAGAAGCATGGCTGCAGGGGCATCATGCTCACCGCATCGCACAACCCTCCTGAGTACAACGGCTTCAAGCTCATAGAGCATGGCAAGGAGATAGGCAAGGCCATGGAGAAGGAAGTGGAAAGGAGATGCAAAGAGGGATGGAAGGCAAGTGGCGGGAATGGCACGCTCGTCCATGACAATGACATCCTGGATGACCATAAGCAGATGGTGATGGGAATGGTGGACAGGAAAGCTGTCGCCAGGAAGAAGCCGAAGGTGGTCGTGGACTGCAATGGCGCTGCTTCAGTAATAACGCCTTATCTGCTCTCTGACCTCGGCTGCAGGGTCATAAGCGTGAACGCTTCCAGGGATTGCTTCAACCGGCCATCAGAGCCGAGCAGGGAGAACCTGGCATACTTATCTCGTTTTGTCGCTGATGTGGGCGCTGACTTCGCGATAGCGCATGACGGAGACGGGGACCGCTGCGCAGTGATGGACGAGAAGGGCGATGTCCTGCCGCTGGATGCCCAGCTCGCAATCATGATAGACCATGAGATGGCAGGCGCCAAGAACAGGAAGGTGATATCCACTGTGGAGGCATCGCTGACTATCAGGGATGTGGTGGAGAAGAACGGCGGGACGATAATGATAACACAGGTGGGAAGCACCTTCGTCGGGGATGCGCTTGAGGAGAAAGGGGCGCTTTTCGGCGGCGAGCCATGCGGCGAATACATTTATGGGGAAGGCGTCCATGTGCCTGACGCGGTCGTGGCGGCTGCGAAGTTCGCCGAGATATTCTGCGAACATGGGAAGTTCTCCAGGCTGCGGACAAGATACCCCCAGCATTTCATGGCAAGGGAGAGGTTCCAGGCGAAAGACAATAAGGCGTCCATGGAGAAGGTGAAGCAGGCCATCGCGATAGAAGGCGAAATGCGGAGCGATGACGGCATACGGATAGACGAGGAGGACGGCTGGCTGCTGATAAGGGCGTCCGGCACAGAGCCCATAATAAGGCTCACCATGGAGTACAAGAGCAAAGAGAAGCTGGAGAGAAGGAAGAAGGAGATGACAGAGATTATTAAGAAGAACATCTAGAAAAATAGACGGGGTGGTTCCTTGTTTGTAGCTGTTTTGTCTGATAAGCCTGAACTGAGGGAGCAGTTCTGCAGGCTTATGGGGAAGGAGACAGGGAGAGATGACCTGAGCTTCTATTCAGCAAGCCATGAGGGCCGCACCTTGACACTGATCGAACCGACGCTTTATCCTGAGAAGATACAGCCCCTGCTTTATTCGCTCTCTATGGCGGATTGCGCAGTGGTGCTGGTGGACGCGCTGACCCCGAAGGTTGGCGAGATAATCGTGGCGCTGAACGCCATGAGGATAGAGAAGGGCATCATAGTGTCTTCTGCCCAGCTTCCGCTCGCAGGCACGGTCCTTGACAAGTACGGGAAGGCAGCTGATATGGATGCGGCGAAGCGGATGCTGCTGGCCATCCAACGCGATGCGGCCGGAGAAAACGCCATGGCGCTCGTGGACAAATCCTTTGCGGTCAAATCGGTCGGGAACGTGGCGCTGGGCGCTGTGAAGTCAGGGAGCATAAAGAAGCACGAGAAGCTCTTCCTGCTGCCTTCGAAGAAGGAGATCGAGGTCAGGAGCATACAGATAAGCGATGCGGATGCAGAGGAGGCGGCTGCAGGCTCCAGGTTCGGCATGGCCTACAAGGGCGAGCTGCTGGAGCGGGGCGTGCTGGTGCCGCTGAGGAACGAGTTCCAGGTCGAGAACGTGGTGAACGGCAGGTTCAACAGGAGCCCGTTCTTCAAGGACGAGCTGAAAGGCAGGATACACGCATATACCAACATGCAGTTCGTGGAGGGCATGGTGACCGACAACGACCTCACGCTGTCGCAGCCGCTGGCTTTCGAGAAAGGCGAAATCATACTGGTGGTCGATGCGAGCAACCAGAAACTCAGGATAGCAGGGACGTTCCAAAGCAAATGGTGACCAGCGCATGAAGCCGGAAGCCTACCAGAAACAGCTCATCATTTATCTCAACAACAAGTCCTATGGCCAGGCATATGACCTGGCCAGGCAGTATCTCGCTGAATATCCGGATGACATGGTGGCGCATTTCCTGCTGGCGAAATCAGCGTTGTGGGCGGAGAAATACGAGGAAGCGGCCCTGGAGGCGCGGAAGGCTTTCAACCTGGCCAGGAACGAGGCTGACATGGTGATGTGCGCGGTACATGCCTGCATAGCCTATTACAGGCTCCAGCAGTACGGCAAGGGGTTCGAGCTCCTGAAGTCCCTGGAGAGCGTGCGGACATGCGAGGAGACCGAGCAGCTGGCCTTCCTGTTCAGCCTGGCCATTGGCAATGATTGGGAGGCAAGAAGGCATTTCGATTCCATGATGAACATAGACAGCGATGCTGCCATGGGGTTCCTGCAGGAGGTCGCTGAGGGAGCCCAGATAGATTATGAGAAGCTGGTCAGGAAGACAGACAGGATAACCTACTAACTAGGTGGTTTTCGGTCCCTTTAGACGCTGGAAGAAGCCGCGGACCGCGCCGCCGATGCTCCCTTTCACACCGTTTATAAGGGCCTTGAGCTCTGGTTTTCCCATCATCTGGTCCTGTGACATGCCTCTTTGGCCCAGGCTGGATGCGAGTCTTGACACCTGCTTCTGCGTTTCTTCACTGGATAGCTCCTCTTTCGGGCCTCCTTTGAATGCAGCGGATGGTGACATAGGGATTCCTCAAAGCAGTTCTCCTCTGGCCTGCTCTATCTGGTGCCTTGCGACGTCCTGCTTCTTGCGGAACTCAGGCAGGATGGCGTTGGAGAACCTCAATGGGAGGAGCTCGTCGTATATCTCCTCCATCATCTTGAAATAGAACTCAGCCTCATGCTTGTTGCCGCGGCGGAGGGACTCATACATCTCCCTTTTCAGCTCGCCCGTCGCGTCAAGCAGGCCGAGGAGGTAGGGGATCTCCGGGACCTTGAGCTTGGCATAGCTGGGTATCTTCTTGAGCTCTATGGCAGAGAGGACTATCTGCGCCTCGGCATACTCCTGGTAGATATGGTTGAGCTGGCCAGGGAACTGCTCGGCATAGGGCGCGAGCTCCTTGAGCGCGTCTTCTGCCTCCTTGAGATGAACCTTTGCGGTCTTCATCTCATAGGCGTGCATGGCCTTTATGGCATTGGAGCACGAGCGGACCACCTTGCGGTTCTCTGCGAGGACGATGTCGAGCTTCGCCTCCTTATCTGAGAGCATCTTCGCTATCTTGTTTATGCCGATATCGAGCGTCATGGATAAAAGATGCTGGGGAGGATTAAAAAACTAGCCTTGGAAAGCCATCCATGCACGTTGTACTATCTATAGGCGGAAGCTCGATAATACCAGAAGGGAAACCTGACATCGCTTTTCTGAAGGCCATGGCCCTGACGATAAAGAAGAGCAAGAACAGTTTCGGCATCCTGTGCGGCGGGGGAACCGTCGCGAGGACCTATGCGGCAGCCGCAAGGGAGCTGGGCGCTGGGGAATACGAGGCTGATTCCATAGCCATAACATCGACACGGCAGAACGCCCAGCTCGTGATGGCTGCGCTCGCTGGCGCTGGGGTGGATGTTTACAGGAGGGTGTTGACGGATTTCGAGGATGCGAAAGGCCCTGCGCGCGACAACAAGGTGGTCGTGATGGGAGGGACCATCCCTGGAATAACCACTGACACTGATTCAGTGCTGCTGGCAGAGGCCATCGGAGCGCAGAGGCTGGTGAACATAAGCAATGTGGACGCAGTGTATGACTCCGACCCGCGCAAGAACCCTTCTGCGAAGAAGTTCCAGAAGATGGCCTACGACGAGCTGATAGGGCTCGCGGCGTCCAGCGACAAGAGGATGGCCGGAACGAATTTCATATTTGACATGCTCGCCTGCAGATTGATAGCGCGCTCCAGGATAGAGACGCACTTCGTATCCTTCAGGAAGATGGCTGACGTCGAGAATGCGATAGAAGGGAAGAAGCACAACGGGACTGTCGTCAGCTCTTGATGTACTTGCCCACTTCCTTGTCAGGCAGGGTTATGCACTTCTTGGCCTTCACCGTGACATAGGATATCTCCACGTTCTCCTGCTGGAGCTTCTCCTCCTGGGTTTTGCGGAGCGCGTCCACGCAGAGCTTTATGGATTCGTCCAGCGTGAGCTTCTCGTCGTACTTGGCCTCCAGGAGCTCGTCAACCTCTTTCTTGTTTGCCCCGATGGAATCTGCCTTGTAGGCTGTCATGGCACCGCTGGGCTCTGCTTCGAATAGCTTTGGGCCCAGGTCATCCACGCCGGCTATGAGCAATGATACGCCGAACGGCCTTATGCCACCGTATTGGGTGTATATCTGCATGAGGTCGCACACGCTCCTGGCGACGCTGTCCACGCTGGGCGCCTCGCTGTAGGTTATCCTGTGCCTCTGGGCATCCACCCTTGCGATGTCCACCAGGCGCCTGGCGTCTGCGATGAGTCCGCTGGCTGTGACGCAGACATGGCTGTCTATCTCGAAGACCTTTTTCAGGGATTCAGGCACGACCAGCTTGGAATGGATGGACTTGAATGCCACCAGTGCCACGCCCTCCTTTGAGGTTATGCCTATCGCCGTGGCTCCTCTCTTGACAGCCTCTTTGGCGTATTCCACCTGGAAAAGCCTGCCGTCAGGGCTGAAAACGGTTATCGCTCGGTCATATGCTTG
>JACCLH010000016.1 GCA_013425375.1 Microcaldota archaeon
GCCATCGTCGGGAAAGGAGTGACTTTCGACAGTGGCGGCATAAGCATAAAGCCTGCCCTGAACATGCATGAGATGAAATACGACAAGACCGGAGCCGTGAACGTGCTCGGCGTTTTCAAGGCTGTCGCGGAGCTGAAACTCCCCATAAGGCTTGTCGGAGTGATGCCGCTGGTGGAGAACCTGCCTTCAGGCTCTGCCCAGAAGCCAGGGGACATAGTCACTGCGTACAACGGCAAGACCATAGAGGTCCTGAACACCGATGCAGAAGGCAGAATGATACTCGCTGATGCGCTGAGCTATGCCGCAGAGGACAAACCGGATTGCATCATAGATATGGCTACCCTCACTGGTGCCATAGCCATATGCCTCGGGAAGCATGCCATCGGGCTGCTGTCCAATGATGACGCGCTCGCCAAGGCGCTCATAGAGGCAGGCGAGGAGACGCACGAAAGGGTGTGGAAGCTGCCGCTCTGGGCGGAATATGGGGAGATGATTAAGTCTGACTTCGCAGACATAAAGAACATCTCCGAGACCGGTGAGGCCAGCTCAATCACGGCTGCCGCATTCCTGAAGGAGTTCGTAGGAGAGACAAAGTGGGCGCATCTGGACATAGCCGCAGTGGACCTTGTGAAGACGCCACACCCATATATGGACAAGGGAGCGAGCGGGATTGGTGTGAGGCTTGTCATCGAGACGCTGTCCAGGCTGGCGAAGAAGAAATAAAAAAGGATGCGACCAACGTATTGATTGTGAGGTGGAACCGGTGACTCGTTACGCTTTCAGCGAATTCTCCATAGAGTGGCTCAAGCAGAACAGATTCAACGATGATGAGATAGACGAGCTCCAGGACATACTCAATGCGATAGAGTCGCACAGAGGGAAAGGAGAGCCGAGGGTAGTGGTGCCGAAGCACGCCAGCGCGAGGGTGTCTGCCATGGCATACCTGCTGGACTCCATCACAGATGTCGATGGCCGGCCGATATGCTTCGAGGCCAATGGCCTGATAGATATCCCTGATGAGGCAAGGGATTATTTCGAGGATGACCTTGAGCTGGAGGAGCTGGATAATGTCGTGGGCAAGCTCAAAAAGGTGAAGTTCACCAGGAGATATTCCTATCCGAAAAGAAGGGGCACCATGAAGGAGAATGAGCGGTCCCGCCCGTTCTAGCCATACCTTATCCTGAAATCCTTCAATCCTGCCGGCTCCACCCAGCCATATTCTATCGCAGATACGCTGGCTCCTGCAGGTCCGTGGTAGCACCATTCCAGCAGATTTTCCAATGCCAAGCGCTCACCTTCTGCCAATACCTCAACAGCGCCATCAGGGGTATTCCTGGCCCATCCTGTCAGATTGAGTTTCCTGGCCTGGTCCTGGACTCCGGCTCTGAAGAAGACACCCTGGACATCTCCGGATATCATGATATGGATGGCTTCGGGCATGAGAGATTATAGAAGAAGATAAAATAAAAAGATAAGGAAATCAGTCCATGTCCTTGGACGGCGCACCGTCCAAGACTGTACTGAACGTGTCGACGTTCAGTCCATGTCCATGCCGCCAGGACCGCCCATGCCTGGTCCGCCAGGACCGCCCGGGCCGCCTCTGCCTCCCCTGGAGCTGATTATGTCGTCTATCCTGAGGATGAGCCTCGCTGTCTCTGTGGCAGACGAGATGGCCTGCTTCTTGACCTTGGCAGGCTCATAGATGCCTAAGGCCCTGAGGTCTCCGACCTTGCCTGCCAAGACATCCACGCCAACGGTCCTGCCGTCCTTCTCCTTGTGTTTGTTCCTCAGAGCGACGATGGTGTCTATGACATCCATGCCTGCGTTCTCCGCAAGGGCTCTTGGTATGGCTTCAAGGGACTCTGCGAAAGCCTGGATGGCCAGCTGCTCCCTGCCACCAATCTGCATGGCATAGCTCTGGAGCTCCTTGCTGAGGGCCATCTCCACGCTGCCTCCCCCGATGACGTATTTGCCGTCCTGGAGGGCGCTTGAGACCGCTCCGCGGGCATCCACGACCGCGCGTTCCACTTCGCTGACGACGTGGTCAGTGCCTCCGCGCACGAATACGGTGACAGATTTGGGGTCCTTGCATTTCTCGACGAACACCATGGCCTCTCCGCTGATTTTCCTTTCTTCTACAATGCCTGCGAAACCGAGTTCTGATTCCTTCAGTCCATCGAGGCTGGAGGCGAGCACAGCTCCTGTGGCTCTGGCAAGCTTCTCCATGTCGCTCTTCTTCACCCTGCGGGCGGCCATTATGCCTTTCTTGGCTAGGAAGTGCTGGACCAGGTCGTCTATGCCCTTCTGGCAGAACACGACGTTGGCCTTGGTGGCTGCTATCTTCTCCACCATCTCCTTCATCATCTTCTCCTCCTGCTGGAGGAAGGCAGTCATGTTCTCAGGAGAGGTTATCTCTATCTTGGCATCGGTTTCGGTCTTCTCTATCTCAAGGGCGATGTCCAACAGGAGTATCTTGGCATCCTTCACGCTCTTGGGCATGCCTGAGTGCACAATCTCCTTGTCTATGAGCACGCCCCTGATGAGCTCGGTGTCCATGACCTCTCCACCAGCCTTCTTCTCTATCTTTATGAGGTCCAGGTCAACCACGTTCTTGCCGTTCTTGGTCTCAGAGACCTGCATCACGGCTTCTGTGATTATGGCGGCGATTTTCTTCTTCTCGTCCTCGCTGCCTATGCCTTTGGAGCCCATGGCGACCAGGGCGATCTTGTTGAGGATGTCCTTGTCTGCCGGTCCGACAGGCTCTGCGATCTTGTTGAGTGCCTCTTCTGCCTTCTTGGAAGCCAGCTCGTAGCCCTTTATCACCACTGTCGGGTGGATGTTCTGGTCCAGGAGTTCTCCTGCCTTCCTGAGCAGGTTGCCTGCGATGACGACGCTGGTGGTCGTCCCGTCTCCGACCTCCTTGTCCTGCGTCTTCGCTATCTCCACCATCAGCTTGGCTGCCGGGTGGTCCACGTTCATCTCTTCCAATATGGTCGCTCCGTCGTTGGTTATCACGATGTCGCCCAGGTCAGAGACAAGCATCTTGTCCATGCCTTTCGGGCCCAGGGTGGTCTTCACTATGTTGGCCACCGCATATCCTATCGCTATGTTTATCCTCATCGCATCCCTTCCGAGCACCCTCTGCGAGCCCTCTGGAAGGACATACACCTGTTCTCCGCTTACTTGCTTTGTCATGGTAATCCACCTCAGAAAGTCTAATCTGATTATTAGAATTCCGAAAACGAGTCTGATAATCTATTTCACTATAAACGTTTAAAAAACTAGCGAGAGGGCGGAGGTGCCCTCGCCGGAGTTGCAGTGGTAAGATTAAAAGAGGTTTCAGATAACCGTATCACTGATTTCTCATGGACCTTGGAAAGAAGCTTAGGGAGGCCCTGTCCAAGCTCACCGGCAAGCCCTATGTGGACGCCGATGACGTGAAGGCGCTAACCAAGGACCTCCAAAGGGTGCTTATTTCAAGCGATGTCAATGTCAAGCTAGTCCTCGGGTTGTCAAAGAGGATAGAGGAAAGGGCGCTCAAGACCGAGAAGATGGAATCGCTTACGCTCAAGGAACATGTCACGAAAATCGTCTATGAGGAGCTTGTCCAGTTCATGGGCAGGAGCTATTCACCACGGCTGGACAAACACAAAGTGCTCATGTGCGGCCTCTACGGCAGTGGAAAGTGCGTGCATAAAGACTCGGTCATTCCCCTCACTGACGGCAGAATAAAAACGATAGAGGGATTATACACTGAGAACCGGTCTAAAGGGGAGCGACCGGTAGAAGATGGATATAGAATCGAATGCCCGGCAAACGGACCGGAGTTGTTCGCTTTCAATAAAGAAACATTGAAAATCGAGAAACGGCGTGCAACCGCATTGTGGAAGCTTAAGAAGCGCTCAAAATTGCTGAAAGTGGTTCTTGATAATGGAAACAGCCACTCCATAATCGTTACCCCGGAGCACCCGTTTTTTATTCTTGAAAATGGGGAAGTGAAACAACTACGGGCGGATCGGCTTAGGGCGGATATGCAGGTGGCCACTGCGATTAGTCTCGAGTTTGAAGGGGGCTTCCAACGAATCGGTAATGAGATAATAAACGAATTCGGCAATTGCACATTGGAGGATGAGCGGATTGCATCTCACATCGCCAAAGAGCTTCTCACAAAATTCGGGACTTTGAAAAACGCATACAAGAAGATGAGACCCGCCACCGGCTATCCCATATTTACAAGAAACCTGAAATACGGGCGGGTGCATGTCGAGGTAGTGAGGAAAGCGCATGCATATGGCATTACAACATCCCTTCCGGAAAAAATACGGATAAAAGGCTCAAAATCCGGCGGGCGCAGTGGTTCGGTTTCAGCACCAATGACAATGCCGACAACGGTTGACGAAGAGCTGGCGGAATTTCTCGGATATGTATGGGGAGACGGATATATCTATAAGAGCTATGTCGAAGTGACAAATAACGACCCAGAGATACTTTCAAGGCTGGATTACCTGTCGCGAAAGCTATTTGCTTTAGAAGGCAAAATTCGGACAGATAAGAGAAATGGTGTCAAAAAATTCATCGTGGCCTCGGTGTTGTTGGTTGCCTTTATCAATGTCATTTTCAAGGCTCCAATCGGTAAAAAGAGCAAGATAATTGAGATTCCTGAACTGCTGCTTAAATCTCCGAAAAAAGTGATTGGACGATTTATCCGGGCATATTTCGATACCGATGGATATGTGGAGAAGGATAGCCGCCATATTGAGTTCTGCTCTGCGAGCAGGAATCTCATCGAACAGTTAAGACTAGTCCTCCTTAGGTTCAGGATATTTTCAAACATCTCGCAAAAAACCACAAACCAGACACAGTACTGCCGGCTCTTTTTGAAAAGTGATGATGTGGTGAGGTTTGGCGAAGAGATATCAACCATACTCCCAAGAAAGAGAGCAAGATTTGACACATTATCAAAAATTTGCGGCCAGGGACAGGGTAGCCATCAGATGATTCCGACCGGAAATCTGCTAAAAATAATAAGAGAAGCCCACGGTTTTTCAATCGGAGAAGTACAAAAATACGTCAGTTCCTATGGCATCCATGAACGCAATCGCATAATCTCAAGGAATTCTCTGGTAAAGTTTTTGGCTGCACTCGGAAACCAACATAAAAATTGGTTGTCGCTTACCAGAAAAATCAGGAATGGCGCAGCTTACGAAGACATTATAGAAGAAAACCAGGGGTGGGCTACCGCATCCCTTTGTAGATTGGAGCACCAAGGGTATATCACAAGATCCGAACGTACTTGCACGCTAACTGCTGCCGGACACCAGGTTTTGAGTGGTTCGGAGGAATTTGACATTGATTATCTCCGCAGACTAAAAGCGCTGGCATCTTCAGATGTTTGTTGGATAAGAGTAAACACGATTGAGGTTGTAGACGAGGAAGACTGGGTCTATGATTTGACAGTGGATGATTTGCATACTTTCATTGCAAACGGGATTATCGTCCATAATACAACTACATGCGCAAAACTCGCCCACTTCTATAAGACTAGGGGACTGAGCGTCGCCTTGATAGCTGCAGATACAGACCGGCCCGCTGCCCAGGAGCAACTGGAACAGCTCGCCAAACAGGTCGGAGCCGCATATTACACCATAAAAGGCGAGAAAGACCCTGCCGCAATAGTCAAGGATGCGATGAAGAAAATCAAGGAAGAGGTCATAATCGTTGATTCTGCAGGCAGGAGCGCGTTTGACGGTCATCTTGTGGAGGAGCTAAGGGCCATAGCAGGCCAGCTGAAACCTGACGAGACTTATCTTGTGGTGAGCGCAGACATAGGCCAGATAGCAGGGAAGCAGGCGACCGAATTCAACAGCGCTGTGCCGCTCTCTGGAGTGATAGTCACCAAGATGGACGGCTCTGGCAAAGGAGGCGGTGCGCTGAGCTCTGTGGCGGCATCAGACGCCAAGATATCGTTCGTTGGGCTTGGCGAGAAGCCAGCAGACTTTGAGGTTTATGATTCCCAGAAGTTCGTAGGAAGGCTGTTGGGCGTACCGGATATCGGGGCGCTGATGGAGAAGATAAAGGAGATATCCAAGGAGACCGATGTCCAGAAGCTGGAGAGCGAGGAGCTGACCATAGACGCTTTCTATGAGCAGCTGAAGGCTGCCAAGAAGCTCGGGCCATTAGGTAACGTGTTTTCCATGCTCGGCGCTGCTGACATTCCGAAAGAGATGGTCCAGCAGAGCGAGGGCAAGCTCAAGAAGTTCGAATCCATGATAAACTCTATGACGAAGCAGGAGAAGAAAGACGCTTCCCTGCTGAAGAGCAATCCGAACAGGATAG
This sequence comes from Microcaldota archaeon, assembly GCA_013425375.1. GTDB lineage: Archaea > Micrarchaeota > Micrarchaeia > Anstonellales > Bilamarchaeaceae > Bilamarchaeum. The sequence continues at coordinate 6,337 of JACCLH010000016.1, forward strand.
CAAGGATAGCGAAGGGAAGCGGGTGCACAGAGAAAGAGGTGCGCGAGTTCCTGTCCCAGTTCGAGAAAGTGGAGAAGATGATGAACATGTTCAAGAGGAACCGCGGCTTCAGGAAGAAGATGGAGAAGATGATGAAGGGCGGCATGCCAGGCATGGGCCCGGACATGAAGATGGCCTGATCCTGATAGTATAAAAATTATGCCTGCATAGTATAATTGGGTGAGGGGCAGACGGCCAACGGTCCTCTGGACTGAGGAAGTTCTGCCCTCCGATAGGATACCCGGGCTTTAAGGGCTCGAAGGATGGTACAGAAACGAGACCCTCGGCGCAAGCCGCGGGATGAAACGAGCGTCCTTCTATCCGATGACGGAGCAAGGAGGTTTTCCTCCGCTAAGTCAAATGCCGTCTGAACACTGAAGGCAGACTATGCCCCTCACCTATCAACGATTATAAAGTTACATAAAGAACGCTCATTATGGCAGTGAAGCCGGCCCATATAGCCATCGCATTGCTTGTCCTTGTCACCATCGGGCTCAGCATCCTCCTTATTGTCACCTACATGGACGGCACAGCAAGGCAGGAGGTATTGAAATCACAGCTCAACGAAACGAAAAACCAGTTGCGCGCCACAGAAAACGAGCTAAATATGGTGAGGGCGGCGTTGAATGACAGGGAAAACGAGATCGCGCTGCAGAAGGATGAGATAGCTAACCTGACTGCTGATCTGGAAAGCAAAAACGACAGGATAGTGGAGCTGGAAGCTGAGCTGAACGAAACGCAAACCGAGCTTGAGGAGGCCCAGACCACCTTGCAGGAAGCCCAACAGGACATAGATGCCATAAGGAACGAGACGCTTGCCATGGATGAGGCGATAAACCAGTCCATCCAGTGGTTCACGGAAAACTCTGAATTGCCGAGCACTCTCAAGGTGGACAGGTTCATCAACAAGGTGGAGGATGGCTGCGAGCAGGGAAACACGCTGAACCTCGCCTGCATCTCCTACCTGATGGGAAGCGAGCTGGGCATGGTATACAAGAACGACCCGACCGGAGACCGGCTTTATTCCATCGAGGAGATAATAACCAGGAAAGGCGGTGATTGCGAGGACTTCTCATTGTTCTTCAAGGCCCTGCTCAACCGGTTCAAAGGCCAGGACCTGGAACTGGAGGCCTGGGAAAGAGGCATTGGGAGCTATACTGTCTATGAAGATACCGCTGAGAACATGCGCTGGTACTATGACAATGCCCGGGGGAAGGCGCTCGGGAACCCGGAGGACCTCCACCCATACGCTGCATGCTACTGGAACGAGATTTTCGGGACGACATGGGGAGGCCACTGCATCATCATGCTTACTGCTGCGAATATCACATCATCAAGCGACATAAACGATGCGAACCTGGCCGATGCGGTCTTCTTCGAGCCGCAGGACGGCAAATATAAGGGAAGGATGGACGATGAGTTCAATGCGTGCGCTGATGGCAACGAGACCTGCGGCGAGGACACCTACAAGATAGTGTTCGTGATAACAGACAGCGACCTCTATGAGTTCAGCGATGGGAGATGGAACTACTATGCGGATTATGGCGATAGATTGGATGATATACTCGCTGATCTTGATAAGATAAAGACAGATGACTCATCTGAAGGGCCTGGCATTCCTTCTTAACGGAGCGATATCCAAAGAGCGCAGGGAATCCTGAATCCTTTCTATCTCTTTCGGGTCCATCGCTGCTCTCATATCAGCTTCCACTAGTATAGCAGGGTAGGCGAAGTTCTGGCTGATGGAGGAAAGCGAGAGGATGAGCGAGGCGAGGGTGTTTTCATCTGCTTCTTTCGTTGATGGCTGGAGGAACTCGATACGTAGGGGGAGGTCGTGCTCTGACGGCTTGATGTAGAAGACCTTGAGCCTTTCCCAGAATCCTTCCGGCTCCTTCTGCTTGTCATCGAAATAGGGGAATACGGATGTGCGTTCTCCTGCGTCAAGAAGATGGCTGCATAAGACCGTGTCCGAGCAGTCCAGGCCGAGCGAGGATGCGAGCTTGCGCGAGCGCGAGTCCTTCACCACACCGCACAACTGCGTGCGGTTCCGCTCGCAGGACGAGTATAGTCTTTTGTAGAGATCCACTAGCTCCCGATAAAGCGGTGCGAGCGGGCTGTCCTGCGCAGGCCGGTCGGAAGGCACTGTCCATAACGAGCCGTCCATGAGGAGAAGACTGGATGGATAGCGCTCTATGGTGGCCAGTGCGCATCCCAGTTCGCTCTTCAGCCTAATCAATGAGCGGAACACGTTCGCCTCGTGCTCGTCCAAAGCGCTCCTTATCTCGATTTCCGGTTCAGGGGATTTGGAAGGATGATAGGCGAAAGACGCGAGCGCGGAATCCTTATAGACGAAATTCACTCCGACAGCCCTGGTCGCGACCACGTCATGGCCATGGAGCCTGTGGGCGAACAGTCCGCCATCGACAGCGCACACCGAGAGCGAGAGCGGTTTCGTTTTTGTCGTTTTCATCACAAGAGAGGTGTCCGCTTCCCTTGCCGCCCTTGCTTTCTCGCGGAGCGCGGCCTGGCTTTTGCGTATCTCATGGGCCAGTGAAGCGAGCGCGTCGCGCATGATGATAAGTCGGTCGGGAAGATATTGTGAACTACCCACGGCTAACCTAGAGAGCTTTGCTCTCTGGGTTCCAGCGGCCAAAGGCCGCTAGAAAGCCGTGGGCTTCCTGTTTCATTGAAGATACTTGCTCATTATGTTTATAATGAGTAGGGGTTTCTTCTCCACAGGCTTGACTTTCCTCAGTTCCTGAGGTAGCTCTATTGAGCACGTTTATCGCTGCATTGAGGTCTCTGGGCATCACTGCCCCGCAAGGACAGGAATGCCACCTCTCTGCAAGCGATTTTTTCCGTATCAGACCGCAGCCACTGCATTGGGACGTTGTATTGGCAGGATCTACAAACACAATTTCGCAACCAGCTTCTTCCGCTTTGTAGCGAATCATGCTTGAGAATTCTGACC
>JACCLH010000032.1 GCA_013425375.1 Microcaldota archaeon
CTTGGAAAAACCATTGAATATGTTGATTCTGAAACAGGCACACGATATGTGTTCCCAGTCCCTGAAGAGCACGTAGGGAAGAAAAACGTTGTTCTCGTTGCCGAACATCCGAACTTTACACTTGAAACAGACGGAAACACAAGAGTTGTGCAAGCAAAAGAAATTGGGATAGTTTCCGAATTTCCCGTTGCTTCGGAAAACTGGTACCTCGGCGATCCGAAATATGACATTCCAACCGGGAAGAAAGTCGATGGTAGTAACGGAGCTGCCAGATACCTTTGGAGAATAGAAAAAAGAGTGGGCCTTGTTGCCCGCGGCGACGACTACTACGGCGACTGCTACGGCGGCGGCGGCTACGGCAGGCGGGGTGTCGTCCTCGACTATGCGCCGTCCGATGCGTTCGGGGTGGCTGTGGAAGCGCCCGAAGGGCGCACGCCGAAAAAATTGCAGGTTGACGCTGCAGATAAAGGCATCGTAATATCCGGCGTAACACTTGATGAATTCAAAACCTTGGTTGGAAACGCCGAAATAAATCTTACTGAGGTTTCCCAGATGCTAAGGCCTGAGAAACTTGAAGCCATGCGGTTGCTCCTGCAGGCATTAGAGATAAAAGGCTGAACTTTCTTCTTTTTATCCTAGGGTGCAAGCCCTAGGCCACACACTCATCTGCAGTGCTGGTAGCCTAGTGGCAAGCCAGACATGAAATTCAACCACGACACTGAGTAGCTTAAACCAAGTGAAATCGTGAAGTGGTGGTGGCGCAAGGGCTGACCAGAGTAATTGAAAATGTTCAGGTTGCTGGTCTGACCTTGCGAAGGCGCATCTGCGCCATTTGAGCAGATGGGTTACCTTGGGGCCTTGTTGCCCGCGGCAACAACAACTACAACTACTACAACAACAGGCGGAATGTCAACCTCAACAATGCGCCGTCCAATGCGTTCGGAATGACCTGAGCTTGCATTCTAGATATTATTCTGCAGTTGTTGGGGCTATGAAAACCTACAAGAATTTGTACTCGCAACTTTGCTCTTATGAGGATCTAGAACTTGCCTTCAAAAAAGCGCGAAAGCGAAAAACCAGCAAAGAGTACGTTATTGAGTTCGAAGCTGACCTTGAAAAGAACCTGCTGCAGTTGAAACAAGAGCTTGAAACTTTCACTTATCAGCCCGCGCCTTTGACGTTGTTCACAATCAGAGACCCGAAAACAAGGCGGATAAGTGCCTCACATTTCCGAGACCGTGTCGTCCATCATGCAATCTGTAACATCATAGAGCCGATTTTTGAGAAACATTTCATCTATGATTCCTTTGCCAACCGCAAAGGGAAAGGAACGCATGCGGCAATAATGCGATTTGAGCATTTCCTTCGCAAAATAACCCGAAACGGAAAACTGGAAACCCACAACCTCAAAGCGGGGGGGGGGAATTCATTTTTTGGGTACTGGGTCTCAGGTTTTGGATGGCAATTCTGTCTTTGGTTATGCTCTGAAGGCCGATATAAAGCACTATTTCGACAGCGTGGATCAACAAATCCTGTTTGACCTGGTAGGGCGAAGGATAAGAGACTTCGGTATTCTCTGGCTCATAAAGCTGGTTCTGAAGCATCATAAAACGCCAATCCAGGGAAAGGGGATGCCTTTGGGCAACATGACCTCCCAGTTCTTCGCGAACGTCTATCTGGATGAGCTTGATCAGTTTGTGAGGCATACGCTGAAGGCCAAGTACTATATCCGCTATGTGGATGATTTCGTTATCCTGCACCGTGACAGGAAAACCCTGGAATGCTGGAAAGACGAGATTTCCGCATTCCTCTGCCAGCGTCTGGAGCTTGAACTGCATCCTGAAAAGTCAAAGATAACTCCTCTGAGAGAGGGGATAACCCTGTTGGGTTTTCGTGTGTTTTACCATTACAGACTCCTCAAAAAGAGCAATACACGGCGAATCTGGAAACGGCTTGAACGGTTCAGACAAGAATACGAAGATGAAGAGATGAGTAGGAAAGAGATAGTGCAAAGCCTAGAGGGCTGGCTCGCTTATGCAGAATTTGCAGATTGATACAATCTACGGAGAAAAGTCGTTGCGCGGTTCAATGGACTTTTTGGAAGTAAAAAATGAGTCCAACCTCTACTAATTTTCCTGGGTAGGACGAAGGTTGTTGGTACTTAACACAGGGAAAGTAAGAATGTAGGGAAGAGAGTTAATGGTCAGACTGGCTTCGACAGTTCGAATTCAGCCCATTCGCCCTGTTCTATCCCGGCAGCGAAGGTGGCGATGACGACGGCGATGATACGTCATTACCAAAAAGCATATATAAAAAACAGTTAATTTGACTAAAAAATCAATAATTTAGTGTTAAATACCAAATTTTATATATATTTGCATACATAGTTATACCATGAGAAAATATGAAATTCTGAAAATGATATTTGAAATGTCGGATGGGGTCAGTCCGAATGATGTCTCGAAAAGATTAGGTATTTCGATTACAAACATCTATACGTACCTCAAGCAACTCAATCAAGAGAAACTAGTACAGAAAACTCCTAATGGTCTTTATGCTGTCAATAAAACAAATGAAAAACTACAACAAATTCTAGAACTACAAGCAATGGCTGCGAATCGTTTCCATCTTCTCATCACCCCGGATTTCAAAAAAATTCTGGAAAAAATGTGTGAAAAGTTGAAGGTCCCAAAAAAAGATCTTTCAGTCGCAGAAATAACTAAAATAGAAAAAATCGCCATCCCTTCTCGGATTATTTTAAAAATCTCAAAAAGACCATCCATATACTGCCTCAAAATCAACGAAGCTTTGGTAACCTCTTTGTTGGAGTATCACGACCTAAAAGCGAATTTCACGTTACCTGAATTTCAGGGATTAATAGAGAGTATCAACCTGGGTAAACGTGAATCCGCTACCAAGACTGTTGAGAGCGACCCAGAAGTAATCCGTATGTGTGATGAGGCATATTCAGCGGGAAACGACTTACTTCTACCGAAAATCCAGAACTTTAGCCCCGATCAGAGATTAGCGGATTTACTGAAGGCTGCGGACCAGGTAAATAAGGAATATAGCTTATTTTTCAACGCACTCGATGAAAACGTGAAGGCTGCCATGAGCGAGCAATGGGACCGCCGCTACATCTACAACACCAACAGGATTGAAGGCAATACCATGAGTGAGAAAGATGTCGATGAATATCTAAAGAGCGGCAAAAAACCGGAGAACATATCAAAACGAGAGATACATGAAACCAATAACGCCAGACAATCACTGAAGTTCTTGAAGCTCAAGCAGAGTGAGGAGATAAGCGAGGAGTTGATCAAAGAACTTCACTTCCTGATTCAAAGCAACATAGACGAAAGTCCTGGCGAGTACAAGAGATTTTATAATTATGTCAAACCCAGAAGCCCGACGACGCCGCCACAGCATGTGAAAGAGCGGATGAGAAAGCTGATTGAATGGTACAAACAAAACAAGGATACGACGCATCCCTTTATCTTGGCCGTAATAGTCCACATGCAATTCGAGATGATACATCCATTCGGCGACGGGAATGGAAGAGTTGGGCGGCTATTAATTAATCACATCCTCAAGCAGAAAAACTACCTGCCACTGACCATACTCGAAAAATCAAAACAGAATTACTACCGGGCCATAGAGAACCGAAATCTGACCCAGTTCCTTTTCTATGTGTTGACAAATTTCATAGAAGACTACCGGAGGTAAAACTCACCCGTAAATATTTAGAAAAAACATAGCTCATTTTTTCATACTACGTTGCTGCGTCCAATCAACCCATCGCGTTAATCCTGTTTTTCAAATTCTTCATCTGGTTTATCGAAAACGCGCAGTCTATGCTCTCATAGAGGTCTTTCTTGTTGGTGCTTATGTACGTCATAGTGTTATCCGGCTTGGCGTGCCTTGCGAACTTGGATGTCAGGAAGATATTCCCGTTCGTCTGCTCTGCGAACTGCGTTATAGCATAGTGCCGCAAACTGTGCGTTGTCAGTCTGTGCAATTTCCTTGGGCGCCTGTCAGTCAGCGCTTCTTCGCTGCTGTCATAGACCTCATCAAGGCCGGATTCTTCTATGTAATGCTTGAACCGGTTCCTTGCGTAGTTCGCATCAAGATGTTTGGCATCATTCCTTGTGAACGTTCCTTCGTCCTTGAAGAATAAGTATCCAGAGGCGTTCTCTATCTCGTTTGAATGCTGCCGTATGTATCCCACAGTCTGCTTGAAAAGGTCTGCCGGAATGAGCAATGTATCGAGTGTTTTTGCCTTCTCTGTCCTTAGTGTTATCTCCCGGCTTTCGAAGTTTATATCCTTCACATTGATTCTCACGGCTTCGCCTATCCTCAAGCCGAGCTGCGACTGGTAGCTGAAAAGGAGCCTGAACTTGGGATTACCTATCACCCTGAAGAACTTCTGGATTTCCTGCTCGGAAAATCCTTTGTTCAATGAGCCGTATTTCGGAATACGAGGATTCCTGAATTTGTTTATCTCTTTTACAAGAACGGCCCTGAGATTGGCCAGTTTCTGTTTCGATAATCTAGGAGCAAGGATTTCAAGCTCTTGCTTGACCTTCTCATATCTGACTAAAAATTCAGGTGGAGTACGGCCGAAGGTTTTCCGTTTCGAATTCCTATAACCGAACCCCCCTCTTTCCGACGTAAAAAAATCCATAGCCCCGAGCGGATTCGAACCGCTGTCAAAAGGTCCAGAGCCTTCTTTGAGGACTCGAGCTTAATCTAAGCTTAAGTTATCCTTGACCGCTAGACGACGGGGCTGTTATGCTATTGTGGAAAGAGATAGTATGGAAAAGGAATAAAAACAAACCACCGGTGCCATACGCGAAAAGCATTCTGTTACAAACAATTAAATAGTGGGAAAGTTCTAATACTTGTGTAATAAAGGTGAAGATGATGGTGGAAACGGGAAGGGGTGTCCTTCACAGGAAGGGATTTTCTTCATTCGCCTTGACAGCAAGGCGCGTCTAGTCCTACCCTTGGAGATAAGGGACGCCATCGGAATTGAAATCAACGGAAAAATACTGATTAGCGCGAGCGCTGCCAAGGACGGCAAGGTTATTCTGGAGGTAGCGAAAGCTCCGGAGAATATCGAATCATGCGCATGCTCGCGGAATGCGGGTTATGTGGAAAAAACAAGGAGGTGTGGAAAATGAAAAAATTGGAAAACGGAAGGGGTTTACTTCACGGATGAAGTGACCATAGCGGTGCCCAGCAAGGGCAGGGTAAGGGAGCCATCATTCAGGCTCCTTGAGGATATCGGCATAAAGGCGGATGCCAGCAACGAGAGAAAGCTGATACTGCCCACCTCGCGGCCGGGCGTGCGCCTGCTTCTTGCGCGCACCATGGACATCCCGTTCCTGGTGGGGTACGGAGCAGCGGACTTGGGTATAGCGGGCCTGGATGCCATCACGGAGCAGGTCATCGCTACAGGCACGTTGCCCGTGCAGCAGCTGCTGCCACTGGATTTCGGGGCGTGCCGTGTCGTAGTCGCAGCGCCGGATGACGTGACAAGCATCAGGAGCATTAGGAGCATTGCCACCGCGCTGCCCGGCATAACCGTAAACTACTGCGAGAGCGAGGGCATAAACGCAGAGTTAATCAAATTCGGTGGCGCGCTCGAGATCCTGCCACGGCTGGGGATAGCAGATGCCATCGTAGACCAGGTCGTCACTGGCAGAACTCTTGAGGAAAGCTGCCTGCGCGTACTGGCTGTGATAATGGAGTCGCAGATGTTCCTGATGGCAAATCTAGATTCCATGAAATCCAGAAAATCAGAAATTGACTGGATTGTTCTCGCGGCTGAGGGCGCGCTCGCTGGGCGGACGCGGATTATGATAAAGGTCAACGCGGCCACGGAAGAGATACGTGACAGGCTGGTCAAACTGCTGCCGGCCATGAAAAGTCCGGACGTGTCTCCCCTGGAAGGTTGCGGCTATTCGATAGCGGCCGCAGTGCCGAAACAAGGGCTCGAGAACCTGATAGTCTCGCTGAAAGCCGCCGGCGGCACGGACATTATTGTGTGGCCGCTTTGGATGGCAGTCCTGTGAGGTGATAGACATGAAAAAACAGCTTAGGCGGAAGGCGGAAAGCGGAGGGCGATCCCTCCGCTCCCCTGCCGCAGCTTTCGGCGCGTTCAAGGATGCGGATTTCAGTGTGCTCGGAGAGCTTTCGCAGGTCATAAAGGAGCGTAAGCTCAACCCAGACCCCAAATCCTACACGTCCAAGATAGTCCGGAACAGGCAAAAGGCCGCGAAAAAGGTGATGGAGGAGGCGTTCGAGCTGGTGGACGCGAAAAAGAGGAAGGACATCGTCTGGGAGGCGGCAGACCTGCTTTATTTCGTGCTCGCCTACCTGGAGAACCGCAACGTGCCATTCGCTGATGTGCTCGGCGAGCTGAGGCGGAGGAGGGAAAGCGAAAAGAAAGGCGGACGCTACGCTCCAATCCCAGACAGGGGCGGGTGCGTCTGATGCTTCGCATCTCCACGCCCGAGCAATTCAGGAAAAGGCCGAGGCCTGGCATACCGAAAGCTGTGTTCGCGCAGACCAGACTGATTGTGGAGGACGTCAGGAGCCGCGGTTTTGCTGCAGTCGCTGACTATTCCCGACAGCTCGATGGCATCGAGGTCACTGAACGGAACCTGAAGCTAAGCCGGGCTGACATCCGCTCTGCGCGAAAGAAACTGGCGCCGAAGCAGATAAGGGCCATGGACGAGGCCCTGGAGCGTGTCGGGCTGGTCCAGTCTGAAATCGCGAAAACCGCGCTGGCTGAGACAAGGGTGCGCGTGAATGACGGCTTTGTCCTGTTCAGGCCAAGGCCGGTGACCCGCGCCGGCATATACGTGCCAGGGGGCGTTGCCCCGCTTCCGTCATCCCTTCTCATGGCAGGGGTGACAGCCCGGGCAGCAGGCGTGAAGGACCTGCTCGTCTGCACACCACCGCAGGAAGCCGGCATTTCACCTGCAATCCTCTATGTCGCCGGCAAGCTTGGGATTGCTGACGTATACTGGATTGGCGGTGCGCAGGCGATAGCATCCATGGCATACGGGCTGCCTGGACTGATGGAAAAGGTGAGCATGGTCTGCGGGCCTGGCAACGTATACGTGGCAGCAGCCAAGCAGATTGTCTCAGCCGGCGGAACAGTGAAAATCGACCTGGTCGCAGGGCCATCAGAAGTCCTGATAATTGCCGATGGAACGGCCAAGCCTGGATATATGGCAGCAGACCTGCTCGCCCAGGCAGAGCATGGTATAAACTCAGCTGCTATCCTGCTCACCGACTCGGTTACACTCGCACGGGAGGTCGCTGAAAAGCTGGAATGCCTTTGCAGGCGCCTGAAAAGGCCGGAAACAGCCGCCAGGTCCATCCGTGATTACGGCGCAATCGTATTGGTCAAAAATCTCGATGAGGCAGTGGCGATAGCAAACGAGTATGCGCCGGAGCACGTGGAAATATTCGCGAAGGACGCAGAAAAGATCGCTGCCGGTATGAAGAACGCAGGGGCTATGTTCGTCAACACCTGTGAGGCGTTCGCTGATTACGGCATGAGCGGAGGCAACCACATACTCCCGACAGGAGGAACGGCCAGATTCCTCTCTGGCCTGTCAGTCTATGACTTCCTTGTTCGGACATACGTGGAAGTGATGACCGACTGGGAGCAGAAAGCCGTTGCCGGGCTGGTCGGGGCATTCGCTGACATCGAAGGCCTAGAAGCCCATGCGAACGCCGCAAGGCAAAGGGGCGGCACCAATCCGTGATTAAAATGTTGGCTTCAATAGGATGAGCGTATGTCAGCCAAGCTCACACCGAAAGGAATGCGGGACATCGGTCCAGAGGATATGTTCGTCAGGGAAGAGGCGATAGAGAAAATCCGCGCGGCGTTCCGCCTCTTCGGCTACAGGCCGCTGGAGACTCCGGCCATGGAATATCTGGAGACACTTAGGGCCAAGGCAGGTCCGGAAGTGGACAAGCAGATATTCATCATAGAGGGCGGCGAATACGGTCTGAGGTTCGACCTCACGGTCCCGCTCGCGAGATATGCAGCATCCACCGACGCGCCCAAGCCTTTCAAGCGTTATGCCATAGACGTGGTCTGGAGGAAGGAGGAGCCGCAGAGAGGACGATTCCGCGAGTTCTACCAGGCAGACCCAGATATCGTCGGGAGCGCTTCCATGCGCTGTGAGGCCGAATTGCTCTCGCTCGCCAACACAATCTGCGTGTCCTTCGGGTTCCAGAAGCCGCGCATCATGCTCAACAACCGCAAGATACTGGACGGCATCGCAGCGAAGCTCGGAATCGAGGCGGATGTGAAGGGCGAGGTCTTCAGGGTGCTGGACAAGCTGGACAAGATAGGTGAGGCAGAGGTCGAGAAGCTGCTCAGGGAAATCCTGGGCGGGAAGGCCGACGAGCTCCTGAAAATCATCCGCAGCAAAGGCGGCAACAAATCAAAGCTCGCGCTCGCGGCGAAATACAGCGAAGAAGGCGCCAAGGAACTGGAAGAGATACTCGCGCTATGCGGTTCGGAATTCGAGGTCGAGGTGGACCTGTTCCTAGTGCGCGGCCTCGGCTACTACACCGGCCCTGTTTTCGAGGTGAAGCTGAGCGACGACATCGGTACCGTCATGGCAGGCGGGAGATACGACAGCCTTCTCGGAATCTACGGACAGCCTGCCCCGGCCGTAGGCATATCTGTCGGAATCGAGCGCCTCGTGACCCTTCTGGCCGAGAGGCGGAAGGGCGCAGGTAAGAAGACAGACACGAAAGTGCTGGTGGCGTGCGTGAAGCCGGATTTCTATCCTGATTCCGTCCGGACGGCCGCCGAGTTCCGCAAAGCCGGAGTCGCATGCGAGACGGATTTGAACGACAGGAACATACGCAAGCAGCTTGATTATGCCAATTCGCTCGGCATTCCTTTCGTGGCCGTGATAGGCGAGCGCGAGGTCAAATCCAAATCAGTAACCCTCCGCGACATGGCTTCAGGGAAAGAGGAGGTCCTTCCTATCGGAGCTGCCATAGACAGGGTGAAGGGTGGATAGATTGCGCATCCCGCTCATATACCTGAAGGACAAGCAGGCCTTCAGCAGGAAAGCCGGCTTCTTCAGGATGATCGGCAAGCCCATTGACCTGGCCAGGGAGTTCAAGGCCTCAGGATACGAGCTCATCCATATCGTGGACCAGGATGCCATTTCAGGCCTCACCAAGAACCTGGACGTCTATGACGGACTGACCTATATAATCAACGTGCAGGTGGAATGCGCTCCTGACGAAAAGCTTGTCCACAAGCTCCTCACGCTCAGATGCAGGGTCGTCCTCCCTCCTTCTTTCGACGTCTCGCCGCTCCATGAGAAAAGGCTCCTGGTGGCGAAAATCCCCAAGGATTACACAGGAGATGCAGAAGGATTCCATGATGTGGTGCTTGAGGACGCGACCGACAGCGAGATAAGGCGCTTCGCCGCATTGGGCAAGCGCGTCATCATCTACGATAAGGATGAGAAAAAAGTGGAAGAGACTGTCTGGGGTGTAATCACTTCGTCTTTTTAGCCAGCCTGCTCTTCACCGCTTCAAGCCTTGCGGCTATGTCGCTCGCTTTCAGCGGCTTCTCCTTGGGCTCCGTTTCCGGCTTCGGTGCCTCTTTCTCGGCCTTTGGTGCTCTGCCGGCCATCAGTGTCCTGCGCTTCTCCACAGGTTTCTCGGCCGGCGCAGTCTTGGGCAGCATCGGTTTAGGCTTCTCGGCAGGAGCCTCTGACGCGAGCCTGAACCCGTCCTTGTCCAATATCAGCGGATAGCTCTTTGATGAGTGCTCCACGCCCTTCATCTTTATCACTTCAAGGCAGCGCACCCTCTCCTTCCTCTGGTCATCGTACCTGAAGCTGAGGTTTATCCAGCCGTCTGTGAAGCTCTCTATGCCGTATTCCGAGGCAGGCAATGTCCCTGGCTCTGTCATCTTGATGTCCTCTGAGACGATGATCGTTGTCGTGCCCCATTTCCTGAGGTTCTCTATGAACTTCAGGAAGCCCTTCCTCCTCTCGTCATCGCTCTTGAAGAACAGCGCTATGGGCATGATGGAGTCTATCACCACCCTCTTCGTACCTGTGGTGCTGATTATCTCTCCTATGGCGCCGGACTGGTTGACTATCTGGTCCACTTCATGGATAGGATAGTCCAGCAGCACGAACTTCCTGGTCTTCTCAAGGCCTGCGAAATCCCACGAATAGCCGCTCATATGGAAAAAGAAGTCGCCCCTGCTCTCCTCTATGGATATGTAGAGCCCTGGCTCGTCCGACTCCTTCGCACCGTTGTGGATGAACTGCGCGGCGAGGGTGCTCTTGCCGCCTCCGGTCGGTCCGCTCACCGTGATTATGGAGCCTTCAAGAAGGCCTCCACCCAGCACCGCGTCCAGCCCCGGCACGCCGCTCTTGATGAATCTTCTTTCCATCATTTTTCACCTTTTTCCAGTATCTTCTTGCCCATCGCAGCCCTTGTCTTCAGGTTCTCCTGGAGCCTGGCCAGCTCGTCAGGCCTGGAGAGCTTGGTGAGTATATACTTCTTGTACTCGGCGGTTATGGCAGACATGGTGCCAAGCAGGGTATGCGCTTCCGCCAGCTGCATCTTTATCTCGTCAGGCCTCAATATCTCCACGGTATAAGGGCTGTGGGCCATGCATATGGCTGCCAGGTTGGCGAAATCCTTGGTGAGCACCTTGATTGATATGGAGCTGGACCAGTTCTTGCCGTCCTCTCCGCCGACCGGCTCGTCTATCTCGCCCAGGGCGAACACCACGCCCGGCTTCTGTATTATGCTGTTTATGAAGCCGGTGCCAAGTTCCTGCACAGTCTCCTTGCTCTTCGCATGTATGTCGAAGTAAAGCATGGCGAGCACGCCGCCATTGGCTATGGTCGCCTTTGTGAGCTTCTCCACGTCGTTCATGTTTTGCATTTGAGAGTGAATGCTTAAAATACCCTTCAGCCATCTTCCTTATGAGGTGCTAATCATGCCATTCCAGAAACCATCCCAGAGGGGCCGTGGGCGGAACCGTTCCGAAGACCGCGGCGAACGCGGCGAGAAACGCGCGCGATTCATGAAAAGGTCCAGGGAGACCGTCATGAACGCCTTGAGGAGCAGGGACATGCTCCTGGGCAGCGTCACAAAATCCATGGACGACCTGGACAAGATAATCAATCTCCTCGGAGAGCGGCTCGAGGACTGGTATGGGATATACCTGCCGGAACTGAAGGCAGAGGACAAGCTCCAATACTGCAACGCGGCCCTCGTTATAGACAAGGAGAATATGGATGAGAAGGGGCTCGCATCTGTGCTCGGCCAGAAAAGGGCATCCGAGCTCGTCGCAGCGCTGCCGGCCAGCCTTGGCGCCAAGCTGTCGCAGAAGGACCATTCGGAATGCCTGTCTCTCGCGAGGATGATAGTCTCGATGGAGAAGCTCAGGAAGGACTATGGAGGCTACCAGCAGGAACTCGCCACTGAGCTCTGCCCGAACATGACCGAGGTGGGCGGCGCTGACATAGCCGCCAAGCTCGTCTCCCATGTCGGCTCGCTGAACAGGCTCGCGTTCCTTCCGGCCAGCGCCATACAGGTGCTGGGAGCCGAGAAGGCGCTGTTCAAGCACCTCAAGAACAAGAGGATCCCCCCTCCGAAGCACGGCATAATATTCCAGCATGCCAAGATATCAGCATCCCCGAAGGCCGTCCGCGGCAAGATAGCCAGGGCATTGGCCAACAAGCTCTGCCTGGCCGCCAAGGCCGACGCATTCACCAAGAGGAGCATAGGGGCCGGGCTGAAGAAGGATTTCGAGGAGCGCTATGCCCAGATAATGCAGGAATACGAACGGGGGAAGGAAAAAGAGAAAGCGAAGGCGACTCCGGCATGAAGCTGCTCGTGTTCTCGGATCTGCATGGGGAGGAAGCAGCCCTTGAATCGCTCCAGCGCATCGCCCCTGATTTCGACCATGTCCTCATCTGCGGCGACATCTCGCGCTCGGTCTCCTTCGCAGAGGACGTGCTCAAAGCGTTTCCCACTGCCTTCATAATCCCTGGCAACTGGGACAGCGAGCAGGTCAACACGGTCCTCGCATCGTCCAGGCAATGGCTCCACGGCAAGCGCGTGAAGCTGGGGAAAAGCCTCAGCATCGCAGGCTTCGGCTATTCGCCGCCGACGCCGTTCGGCACGTTCGGAGAGCTGAGCGAACAGGATATCCTGTCCGGCATGGCGAAACTCAAGATGGACAGCAACACGCTGCTCATGCTCCACTGCCCCCCGAAAGGGCATTTCGACCAGGGCATGCTGGGAAGGCACATAGGGAGCGAATCGATACTCAAGATGATAAAGGAGAATAAGCCGCTGGCCGCGTTCTTCGGCCATGCGCACGAGCACGAGGGCACAGCCAAGCTCGGGCAGACCACACTGGTGAAGCTTCCTCCTGCGAACAGCATGCGGGCATGCTCGGTGGTACTAGCAGAGCACAAAATTTCGCAAAATTTTGTGCGCCATGGTAAATCGTCGGATTTACCATGCAATAAAAAACTAAGCGTGGAGTTCATATCATTATGATAACCATAAAGACGGTCAAGCCGGCCGAGCTGGACACAGCCAAGGATTTCATACGCGAGGTGTTCCCGGACGCGATGGTCCAGGTCGCAGACGATGATCTCCTGCTCCTCGCAGAGGAGGACGGCCGGGCAATCGGCTTCGCGCATATAATAGAGTTCGACGACCGCGTGGTCCTCCAGGGCATAGGTGTGGATTCCTCCATCCGCGGCCAGGGCGTCGGCACATTGCTGCTGGAGCAGGTGCTATCAATGTTCGAGGATGCCGACAGGTCGATATACCTCAAGGTCAAGGCCATGAACCCGGCCATAGACCTTTATGCCCGCTATGGCTTCTTCCTCAAGAAATTCGGTGACGCCCACGTGCTCGTGAAGAAGCCCAATAGTTAAATATTCTGCTAATCACATGGAGTAAAGTTCGATGATGAAATCGTTTGTACGGACATAAAACCGGATGAAGTTTTATGAAACCGTCTGTACGGTGTCTGTGCGGATGAAGTTTGATGATCTTAAACGCGAAGCGTTTGAGAGCTTGAGGCGCGAAGCGTCTCATGAAACTTTAACCGGAGTATGTGAGGAGTAAAGTTTCGGGGAGATGAGCTAACCTGGTATGCTGTCAGCTTTGGGAGCTGGTTGTCTGAGTTCAAATCTCAGTCTCCCCACACTCATCAATCATAGGTGTTTCGTATGACGAACGGAAACCAGATGCTGTATCTTGGCTTGGGCGCGCTCCATTTCATGCTTCTAGCCGTCCTGTTCTATCTGTCCGGGATGTGGCCGGATGCCACGCCCCTATCCATTGAAGCTTTCTCCCAGCCGTTCCAGGGAGATTTTGCCATGATGAATTTCGTGCTTGTGGCGCTGGCAGTCATGGACATCGGTTATTACTATTTCGCCATCCTGCCGCAGATTCTACCCACCCCGAAGAATCACCCCACACTGTTGGCATTCCCAGCAGTCTGGTCTGCTCTTGGCTTAGTCATAGGGTTGCTGAACGCCAACCCCTGGGTCGCCATCCCGTTTTTTATGGTCGGCATGATCAGCTATGTCTATGCCTTCTGGAAAGTGACTCAGGCACCATCCTGAGCGGTTTCCATGTGCAAATCGCCAAATCATTTATATACTTATCGTGGAAAAACACCTCATGGCAACCAGTAACCGACGCGTCAGGTCACCCAGCCTGACCTTTACCCAAGTGTCTCTCCTGGAGAGCGACCCATCTCCCATAGAGAGGCCTGACAAGAGGAAGGACAAGAAGAAGCTGATAAGCTTCCAGCGCAGCCCGGACCGACACAGCTTCGCCCATCTCGCCAAGATACTCACGAGCGGCGAAAGGGAGGCGATGCTCAACGCCGTGGACAGGCTCAGGGGCAAATCGCGCATCCTGGTCGAGCTCGCATGCTTCTCCACGTTCCAGTTCGTCAGGCTGGCCGCAGTGACCAACCTGTCCCGCGACATAGAAGCGCTCGTGGACGTTGCGAAATACTGCCACTTTGCCGACACAAGGGCATCCGCTGTGGATGAGCTCGCCCACGAGTACAAGGGCCTCGTGGAAATCGCCTGCTCATCGCTTTTCAAGGACACCAGGATAGACGCAGTCAGCACGCTCAAGGACTCCAACAGCCTCGCAGATGTCGCATCCTGCTCCCCCAACAAGGATTCCAGGGACGCGGCCCTTAAGCGCGTCTCAGAGAACAAGAGCGCGCTGAAGAAGGTGGCCGAGGAGACCGCCTATCGCAGCTCCAGGCTCGGGGCCATAACCAACCTCTCATCTGACCCTGCATCGCTATCATCGCTGGCGCTTTCCAAGAACTCAAATGTGAACAAGCTCGCGGCATCCAAGCTGGCCTCATTCGTGGACGAGCTGGACGACCCGGAGGCCCTCGTGCAGATAGCCAAGCTGTCCCCGAACGAGGACGCGAGATACATCGCTGTCGGCAGGCTCTCAAGGGACCCCTGGTCGCTCAGGGCGGTGGTCACGGATGCGCAATACCCTGACGCGCGCTCGACCGCGCTGATGCTGCTCTCGGACATGGTCAACGAGCTTGATGACCCGGAGATACTTGCTGATGTGGCAACATCATCCCCATACCCAGACTGCCGCTCTGCAGCCATAGAGCGCCTTATAGGGCAGAGTTCGGCCCTGCTTTCGGTCGCTTCCAATTCAAAGTTCAAGGAAACCCGCGGCCACGCCCTTGATAAGCTCAAGAGCGACGTGGCAAGCCTCAAGAGCGCGTCCCGGCTGTCCAAATATCCGGATACCCGGAAGAAGGCCCACAAGATGGTGTCCAAGCCGGAAGTCTTCGAGGCAGAGCTTAGCAGGATACTAGGCTGACTGCCTTTCCATGGCACGCCCGCCGGGCTTTTACTTTTATATTCATTGCCTCAGATGTAAGAGTGGATGATCC
>JACCLH010000057.1 GCA_013425375.1 Microcaldota archaeon
CCGTCCTTGAGCTCAAGCTCCTTGGCGAAGATAGCGACGTCAGCCCACTTGGCTCCGAAGGTGTAACCAGGCGCTACCTTGTACACATGGAACCTGTAGCTCTTGCCGCTTATCTGGAACTCCTTGGTCTGCCCGGGGAGCACCTTGTCCTTCTTCAGGACGTTGCCGTTCGCATCCAATATGGAGAGAATGGCTGAGGTCTCTTCACCATGGGCTTCAAGGTCGTCCAACTGGAACTTCAGGTCATCGACAGGGAGTGATTCACCCTGGTTCAGGATGCCTGATACAGCCTCCTTTGCCAGCTTCACAGAACCGCCGTTCACCAGGTAATTCTCGTTGGCAAGTTCTAGTGCTGGCGCGTTCATCTCGCTGATGACCCACTGCTCGCCCAGGAACCATAACTTTAGCCTGTGCGTCTCTGTGGCGTCATCGATGGTTGTGTCGCCGGCGACAGCCTCGCTGCCCTTGCATGCTGCATAGTTCATCTCGTTTGACTCAGTGCAGACCGGGATGCCTATCTCCTCTCCGCCAGGGCCGTCGAACTTCAGGGTGTATGCCAGGAAGTCCAGTGTTCCTACGACGTCGTCAGGGTCTGTGCTGAAGTGGTTGTCACCGCTTATCCACAGGTCCTGCATCTCCACGTAGGTGTTGCCTGAATCCTCATCCTCCAGGTTCGCATCAGCGAATGGGGAGAAATCCGCGCCATCAACATTGTACATGAACTGCTCTGTCGGGCCGATGTTGCCCCCGGAGCCGGTAGCGTCAGTGAACGGGTTGGCATTCTCAGATGTGTCAGAGCCGCCTATCACATAGCAGGCGTCAGTGTTGCACGGATCCATGCTTTCGTTGTTGGGTACCCTGTCCAGCAGCTCCCTGTTCAGGAAGTCGCCGATAAGGTTATCTCCGGTCCAGGTGCCTGCAGCCGCAGAGCCAGGCACGGTTATCTCCAGCCTTGCCTTCTCGTTGCTGATGGCGCAGGTCCCTGTTCCTTCCCCTGTTCCGCCAGAGCATGTGGCTGTTCCTGAGACCTGGGCTGTCAGCGTCTCTGTCTTGTAGGACTCTCCCACAAGCTTGCCTGCAATCAGTGCCGCTGCGACACCGTCGCTCGGAGCAGCATTGCTGCCCATGACGACCTTGGCCACCGGGGCCCCGTTATCGTCCACCAGCGTCGTTGAACCGAACATGAGTCCGGCGAACGCAGCTGAACTGGCCAGGATTGTTGCGCCGGCCACTATCGCACCGATTTTCTTCAAGTTTACTTTCATCATTTCACTCCACCGGCTGGATATCACCAGCAGACGTACATGGGTCGGACTAATAGACTGCGCCTATATTTATAAATGTTTTTCTTACATTATCCCTACGGACGAGAAACAAGAAGGTAGCAAGAAAGCTTTTGCTAAATTCTGTGAATTGATTTGAGCCTGCCCGCATGCTAAATAGGCGGGACGGGCGGTTGCAACAACCAAAAGAGGTTTTGAAATGGAACGGAGAGTTGTTTTGCCAGGCGAGAAGATAGCCGAAGGCAGGATAAACGCCCCCAACACCTTCTTCGGAGACAACACCACGTATGCCGCAGTCATCGGCATGGTGGATGACGAAGGAAGGTACATACCCCTGGAGAACAGATACAGGGCCATGGTCGGGGACGTGGTGGTCGGGATAGTCACCGACGTGCGCCATGCAGGCTATGAAGTGGACCTGAACCTGCCCGAGGGTGGGTTCATACCGACAAGGGACGTGAGGCTCACGCTCCAGCTCGGCGATTTCGTCATATGCAGGGTGAAGTCGGTGAGCGAGGTGGGCGACGTGGACCTGGGCGAGGTGAGGAGGCTGCCGAAAGGCAAGATAGTGGACTTCCCGTCTGCCAAGGTGCCGAGGCTCATCGGCAAGAAAAGCAGCATGATAAACCTGCTCAAGGACTATGCGGGCGGGGACATCATGGTAGGCAACAACGGCTATGTCTGGATGAGCGAGAGGTGCGACATGCCTCTTCTTCTCAAGGCAATAAAGCTCGTTGAGAGGAAGGCGCACAAGTCCGGCCTCACCGACGAGGTGGCGGCCATGCTCAGCAAGGAGAGGGGCGCAAGGCCCGAGAGGGCGCCTGAGGAAGGCGAGCAGATACAGGGTGAACAATATGGCTGACAGCAAAGGAACCAAGATGCAGCTTATAATAGACGGAAAACGGACAGACGGCAGGGGTGCCGAGGATTTGAGGGACCTCCGCGTCGAGGTAGGCGTCATAGCCGAGGCAGACGGCTCTTCCTATGTGGAATGGGGAGGCAACAAGATACTGTGCGGCATCTACGGACCGAGGGAGTGCATCCCGAGGCACGATTCGAGCCCGTACCACGCGCTGGTTAAGTGCAGGTACATGATGTCCCCGTTCGCTTCGCTGGAGGAGCACGGCAGGATGGGGCCTTCCAGGAGGAGCACAGAGCTATCCAAGGTGATACGCGAGGTGTTCGAGAACCTGATAATCGCAGAGAAGTTCCCGAACACGCAGATAAACATCTACCTAGACGTCCTGCAGGCCAATGGAGGCACAAGGACCGCGTCCATAACCGCGGCCGCCGTGGCCCTGGTGAATGCGGGCATACCGATGAAGGACATGGTATCCGCGGTGGCGGTGGGCAAGGCAGGCGACGTGCTTGTCCTTGATCTCAACAAATCCGAGGACAACTTCGGCCAGTCCGACATGCCGATAGCCGTGTCCCACAGGGACAAGAAGCTCCTGCTACTGCAGATGGACGGCCTGCTGACCAAGGAAGAGATAATGGAGATGGTGGACATGGCCGAGCGCGGGTGCGACAAGGCGCACGTGGTGCAGGCAGATGCGCTCAAGAGGTTCTATGAGCGCGGAGAGGGAGAAAGCTTCAAGTGGTGATACTGATGGGAGAAGAAGTCAAAGACGTGATAATGGCGAGCATAAGAAGGGACATCATGGGCAACACGCTCAGCAAGGGCATAAGGTTCGACGGCAGGAAGTTCGACGAATACAGGCCCATAGAGATACAGAAGGGCGTCATCAAGACCGCCGAAGGCTCTGCTGTCGCCAGGATAGGAAACACGCAGGTGCTGGCGTGCGTGAAATTCGATGTTGTGAAGCCGTTCTCAGACAGGCCGACTGAAGGCGTGCTGGTGACCAATGGCGAGCTGCTGCCGACCGCTTCGCCTGGCTTCGAGCCAGGCCCGCCGAGCGCGGAGTGCATAGAGATGGCAAGGGTAGTGGACAGGGCAATCCGGAGCGCCGAGTGCATAGACCTGAGCTCGTTCTTCATAGAGGCGGACAAGGTGCTGGGCATCTACATAGATATATATGTCATGGACCATGCGGGCAACTACACCGATGCGGCCACCGCGGCTGCCACTGCAGCGCTCACAGACGCCAAATTCCCCAAGATAGATAAAGGCGTCATAGTGCGCGGGGAATACACCGGCATGCTCAACCCGACCAAGCTGCCTGTGACCACGACCATGGTGAAGGTGGGCCAGAACTGGCTGGTTGACCCGTCCAGGGATGAGGAGAGGGTGCTTGAGACCGTGCTCACCATAGGCACCACGGAACAGCATGTCTGCGCCATGCAGAAAGGCAGGGGGGCGTTGTCCAAACAGGAGCTCTCCGACGCCATGGACATAGCATTTAAAAGAGGCGACGACATAAGGAAGATAATCAGAGGCTAGTGTTATGTATACCGCGAGATACGGAGCTTCAATCAGGAAAATGGTGGATAAGGCCATCAAGGCCAAGAACACCAGGTACGAGTGCCCGAAATGCCGCAAGCTCAAGCTGGCGCGCAAAGGCACAGGCCTGTGGGCATGCAGGTCGTGCGATGCGACTTTCGCAGGCGCAGCCTACTCGTTCAGGAGCGAAGCCGGCGAGATAGCCGCGCGCCTGATAGGCGAATACGCCAAGTCTTCCTAGAGGCGATCATATGGGAGAATACAAGGACCAGAAGAGCGGCGCAACCGTGGGAGTGGCAGGAGAGAAGTTCGCGTTCCCCAGCACAGGCGCCAAGATACTGCTCAAGGGCAGGCCCCCGATAGCCAAGGAAGTCATGTCTGATTGAAATGATTACCACGAGCCGCTACGCTTCGGCCGAGACGCGCAATATCGCGAGGCGGATGGCCGCTGATTCAGGTGATGTTTTCGCGGCCAGGGGAAAGCGGACCGTGGAGCAGCTCGTCAGCCTCGCAAGAAGGAAAGGCGAGGACAGGATAACGATAATAGAAGAGCATGACGGCAAGCCGTCCATCGCCGCCGACATCGCGATAGATGAGATGGGCAGGTGGCGCTGGGCAGGGGAGAAAGCCATAAAAGCCCGTGCGTAGATGAATGGTGCAGAGCCTGTGCGAGGCATGTGTATGAAATCCAGGTGCAGGATCGAGGTGCATTTCCCGGACAGGGAATCGCTCGATGCCGCTGCCGCAGCGCTGTCGCACGAGGCGGACGTGGGGGGCCGTTCCACCACGAAGATGATTGGAAAGGATAAGACCCTCGCGCTCGAGATAGAAGCGCAGGACGTCGTGGCCTTGCGGGCCGCGGCCAACGCGTGCCTCCGGGCATTGCAGGTTTTTGAGAACGTTGACAAAGTTTCGCAAAACTTTGACCGCCGTGGCAAATCGGATTTACCACGCAATGACAAAGAGGTGCAAGAAGATGAAGAAGGAAAATGAGGACCTGAGCAGGGAGCTTGTTGAATACGAGAACATGGAGAAGCAGTTGGAGGTTCTTCTCATACAGAAGCACCAGCTACAGATACAGCTCAACGAGATAAAGCACGCGCTGGAGGAACTGAAGAAGTCCAAGGGCGAGGTCTTCCGCTCGGTCGGCTCGATACTCATGCACACCACCAAGGACGAGGCCGAATCCGACCTCAAGGAGAGGAACGAGCTGGTGGACGTGAAGCTGAACGCCATCGGCAAGCAGGAGGAGAAGCTCCGCACCATGGTGATGGACACCCAGAAGAAGCTCCAGGAGAAAATGAAAAGCTATGGGAAAGGAGAATCCGCGTGATGCCTTTCAGCGTTTCTTATCCTCATGCAAAGGGAAAAAGATAGCAATAGCCACGCACAGCAGGGCGGACGTGGATTCGCTCGCCTCTGCTTTCGCTATTTCCAGATTATTGCCAGGCAGCGTGATATGCACCTCTGAGGAGATGGGCGAAGGGGCGAGGATGCTGGCTGAGAAGGCCGGCATCAGGGCAGAGGATATTACCGGGCTGGACAAGAAGAAGTTCGACGGGCTTATTGTTGTTGATACCAGCGCTTATACCCTCCTTCCTGAAGCCAAGGGATGGAAACTGCTCTGCATAATAGACCACCACAGGAGCGAAGGCCGGGACATGAAGGCAGAATTCGAGATAGTCGACTCTGATGCGCCATCTGCTTCTGAGATAGTCGCCGCTTTGCTGCCTTCCATAGACAAGGACGTGGCTTTCGCGCTCTGCACAGGCATAATAGCGGATGGGGCGAGGTTCAAATCTGCGCGGGCGAACACGTTCACCACTTTGGGCAGACTGATGGACATAGCCAAAGCGGATTATCACGAGCTCCTGGAGATCGCCGAGCCTGAGCAGTCCCAGGAAGGCAAGATAGCCGTCCTGACAGCCATGAAAAGGGTGGAGTTCATCTATTCCGCAGGATATGTGATCGCGACAAGCGAGGTGGGCAGCAAGGAGAGCGATGCTGCTTCGCTGATAGTGGAGGCTGCGGATGTCGCCTTTGTCGCCAACTGGAAGAACGAGACCAAGGAGACCAGGATATCAGCGCGTGCTGGAAAAAGCGTGAAGGTCCAGCTCAACAAGGTCATGTCTGCTGTGGCAGATGAGCTCGGCGGGGCAGGAGGCGGCCATGCCAAGGCGGCAGGAGCATCGCTCAAGGCGCGCTCGCAGGATGCCCTGAAGGCGTGCGTGGAGACGTTCATCAAGTTCGCTGAAGAGAGCGGCTGAGACCCTGATTTTATACACATGGATACATTTTTAAACACTATATTACAATATAACTGCCATGCGATACGGTAGTCTCAGGATTGGAGAAACTGCGATGCGCGAATACCCTGCCCTGAAAGAAAGGTGCGGCGGGGCATGGGTCGCAGCCAAGAATGAGAGCGAGAACCCCTTCGGAACTGCAAAGGACAGAAGAAATGCCGCAGTTATAATGAAGTATTCCTACTTGAATCCGCTTATTGTCGCCCAGATTACAAGCGGAAATTCGGGCTACAGTATCGGGATGCTGGCAAGGGAACTCGACCCTTCAGGGAAAAAAATCAAGGTCGTGAATATCGTCGGGAATGGAATCAATCCTGAGATAAAACAATGGCTGGAACTCTGTTCAAGCGTATATGAAACCGACCTTACTAACGGTATCATCAACCTGCCTTGGATGAGAAAACTTGCGAGAATTGCAACCGGCTATGAAGGCCCGGAAAAAAACATAGTGGGCGTTGAGAGCTTCCTGCTTGTGAACGGATACTCCTCCATTGTAGAAGAGATATATTCTGACCTGAGTGGAATGGTGCCGACACACATTTTTGTTCCTGTTGGCTCTGGAGAGCTCCTCACCGAGATCAGCCATTCAGCGATAAAGCTTTATGGCGACAAATGCCCCAAGATCGTAGGAAATACCATAGGGAACAATGTTTTTGCATCTGAAGAGGATAGGAGAGGGCTTAAGGACTTGGGGAGTATCGCAGACAAGCTCGTAAACGGCTTTTCTAATTACGATCTGCCAGTGAGAACATTAATCCAGGACGGGATTGCTGAAATACGCGTTGTTGATGGCGGCGGGATAAATGAAGAACGCGAATTTCTTGCAGGAATCGGGATTGGCCTTGAACCTTCCGCGGTAGTTGCTTTTTGCGGAGCATTTCAATATGGGCTTACTAAAGAGGATAGGGCAGTGATCATTGGTTCTGGGAAAGGGAACTATTCTCTAAAAGAGGGAAGGAAAGACGGCGTAGATAAGACGAGGTTGGGGATCGGACTTGGCAGGACAAGGGAGGAATCTGCGTACGTTGTTGATAATCCAGAAGAGAAGATAGCCCTCTTGGAAAGAGACCTTGTCGAAGCTGCTAAATCTGAAGCCATGAAAAAGATGGACGAACTGCTGGCTGACAATGCGCCTACGGAAGGAAGGGACGAGTATGGAAGCACGCCCCTTTCAATCGCGATTTCAAAAGGAAACCTGACCATGGTCACGAAGCTAATCAAGGCAGGCGCCAATATAGAAGCAAGGATGCGTTTCTGGGATGGCCAAACCCAGGACAACGGCAAAACGCCTTTTGCACCAACTTGGGGAAAGGAATGGGTTTTGGGGCCTCCTTTGGAATTCATAATGCTGGAATATGGATGGGACACGCCCCTGATAAGGGCCGCCACCATGCCGAATCCAGAAATCCTGAGGGCCCTCCTTGATGCGAAAGCGGATGTGAAGGCGAAGGACCACTTTGGTAGAACCGCCCTTCATTGGGCTGCAATCCTTGGGCGCACTCAAAACGCCAAATTGCTAATGGAGAGAAAGGCCCCGAATTGGTTAGACCATTATGGGATGCGTCCAGTTGACTATGCGGCTAAATTCAACAGGGTTGAACTTGTGAGAGAGTTCACAAGAGCTGACCCTCGCGGGGAGTGTTATTGGGGAACGCTCGAGATTGCCTGCGGGGAGGGCAACGAAGATGTGGTTGATGCGTTGTTAGAAACCAACGTCCCAGTTACTGAAGCTGCATTATTCCATGCTGTGAAAAGGACTGGCGCGTATGCTTCGGTTGATGTTAAATGCGCTTATGCTGGATGGAAAAGGGGTGACAACAGAATTCTAGTGGAATATGGGGATTCCTATGTTTCAGCATACCCGCTTGCAAGGGTAATGACCAACCCACCATGGCGAGTATTTCTGGATGACATCGAAGATATACGAAGAGAATTCCTAAATATGAAGAATTGGCGGGCGCAGAATGCAAGAGAGGATACGTTCGTAAGAATAGCTGAAAGGCTCATAACTTCTGGAAGGATAAATCTAAGGGCAAAGATTGAACAGATCGATTACGTGCGCAAGCCAGGGGGCAAAACAAAGGTTAAGTCAATGGTTGATCCAAGACCGTTGCGCTTCTTGAGCGAAGCGGCAAGGCGAGGGGATATTGAGATGGTCAAGATGCTTCTGTGCCACCATGAAAAGATGGCAGGTAGGGAAGCGAATGCACGGGACTTCCATACGTTGATTGTTGGTGTCGCAGTAACTAATCATCGTGGGATAATATATGCATTATTTCCACAAAGACCTATGATAATGTTCTTGGCTAATACGACTCCGGATATTAATTATGATGGGGAGTTGAATTTCCGTGAATGCATGGATAGCCCCCACTGGCTGTCAGCGCGGACTGCACTCGCGGAGATTGCATTAGACCGCAGCCTATCTAATGAAAATGCTGCAGAGGCTATTGTAGAGATTATCGAAGACCTAATAAAATGCGGAACAAGACTTGATATTAGATCAAGAGAATATAATACAACTATTCTAAGAGAGCTTAGAGAAAAGATATCTACCCTGAAATATGACCCATCCGAGTGCAAGGATGAATTAGATAAACTCCAGAGAATTGAGCAGATTCTCCTGAAATACGGGGCGCAGGAGTAAAGCGATTGCAGATTTAGATATATTCAGGGCGGTACTGGGATGTGTGCTGAGGG
>JACCLH010000072.1 GCA_013425375.1 Microcaldota archaeon
CTTGAGTATGCCTTTGAAGGCCCTGCTCAGGATTATTGCAACGACCCATCCCAAAATGAACACGAGGATGGCCGCAATCAGGCTCGGGAGCATCAGTATTATAGAGGTCAGAAGATTCTGCCCTGCTGCATACAAAGCATCCATCAGCATTTGTTGGTTCAATTCCACTATAGAATCACCCTGGGATATCCAATTCTCTGACACTTTTAAATGTTCCTGTCAGCCACGCCTGAGCACTCAAACCCCCATAAAAGCCTCCTGGTCGTGATTTTCTACGACAATAAACTACAAAATTTGTAGTTTTTGTGTTCTTTTTGCACCATACCAACCTAAACATTTAAAAAACGGCCAACACCAAATATAACATATATAAAGGATAAAATACACAAAAACAAATAGGAACTTGTGAAAAACACAAAAACATCGGCCAAGGAGGCTGGCTGTTGTTATAAAACAACAAGGGAGGCGGTGGGATGAAAAACAAGGTAGATACTGTCGATTTGATGATCCTGAGGGAGCTGCGCGATGACTGCAAGCGGCCCATGAGGGAGCTTGCCCAGAAGCTGCGCATGCATCCGAATACCCTTCTTCAAAGGATAAAGCGGCTAGAGAAATCCAAGATCATCCGCAAGTACCACGCCGACATAGACTACAAGGAGCTCGGCTATGACATGCATGCTGTGGTCATGATAAAGATAAAGAAGAGCGGCCTGGAAGACCAGAACCTGCTCAAGCGCGTGGCCGCCCTGCCTGAGGTCCAGTCCCTTTATGCCGTCGCTGGGGGCGCAGACGTCATCGCCACAGTCAAGGCCAAGAACCGGGATGATCTGGTGCGCATACTGAGGGCGATCCAGATCGAGGCCGCTGTCCTGCGTACCACAAGCTACCTGGTATTGGTCATGTACAAAGAGAGCTACCAGTTCAATCCGCTGTCAATGGTCGAAGAGAAGGATTAGCCCGGCTTTCTATTTGAGCTTCCGGTATACATAGCCGTACATGTTACTGGCTTCATAGCCGGCCATTATCGGCTCCTTCAGGGAAGCCTCGAACATTATCCGGTCAGTCTTCTGGAACTCCCGCATCACCTCATCCCAGAGCTGCCTTTTCCTCTCTATTGGGTAGGGGCTGCCGTACGGAGGGTCCCACTCGTCAACTATCATCAGCGCTCCGCACTCCTCCAGGGCGTCTATGGCTTTCTCTATGGTCTTTCCCTTCTGCTCCCACGTCAGCTGGTGCATCTGCCTGGAGATGACTACTGTATCCCATTTCTTTTTACCGAGTCTGCCTATGTCTGATGGCTTTTCAATCCGTAGGGTGGTACGCGGCCTCAGCAGTCGCCTGAACTTCTTCCAGCGATGGCCGCCATTCATATGGCTGTAGGCGTTCCTGAACTTCTCATCCACCTCGCTAAATGCTGCATCGAGGCGCATCTCAGCGTCCTTCCTGGCCTTCGCGATGGAGGTATCCGTCACCACCATCTCCAGCACTTCTTTAGGATCTACTCCATAGCACAGCACATCGCTGTCATGCTGGGCTTTTTTCGCACTACCCACTGCTGGCAGCTGCTTTTTGGGTCCGCTATCCTCTTTCTTCTCGTATATGAACATATACATGGAATGCCATTTGTCTATGGGCACCTTGAGCTCTGCCACGAAATTGGCATCAGGTATCTTCGTCATGATATCTGTCCTGATGTCGGCCCTCTCCTGTATCGGCCTGAATGTCTTTGAGAAAAGACGCGCCACCAGCCGCTGCACCGGGTTGGCAACCGTTTCTGAGAGCACCGCGGGCCATTCGTCTATGAGCAGGAAATGGCCTCCTGGCCTGAGCGTTTCGAATGCGCCTGCGATAACCTCGACCTTGGCGTTGCGGTGGTCGGAAATCCCACGCACCGAGCTTTCGTCTATCTCCTCCTTGAGCTTCTCCGGATCTGTTATCAGGTGCAATGTCTGGGAAAGTATCGCGGTGTCGAAGGTCCCATTTGGAAACTCCAGCTTTCTGAGGTCATGGGAGGTATACTCGACGTTGCACGTGCCTGCCAGCTTTTCCCTGGCGATGTCCTTCATGGCATCTGAAATGTCGTTGCCAAACACCTTCAGCTCGCTCTTCACCTCTGCGGATGCATTGCCGCACAGGAGCTGTATCGCCGTCCCTGTGCCGCAGCTCATCTCCAGGATGGCCTTGCCAATGAAGAGTTTCCTACTCTCCAAAGCGCGGAGCTTATCCAATGCGAACACCTGCTCGAACAGTTTGTTTATGGCGGTGTCATGGCCCGTGACCTTCATGTGCCTGTCATAATCTCCTGCCCAGATCTTACGGCTGAACAACAGCTTGATGAGGTTGTTAGCATATTCCAGCGGCGAATTCCGGCCCATCTTGTCCAGTTCCATGCCGATTTCTTTCTCATGCTTTTCTATATCTGCGGCATATTGGGTGAATAGCCTCGTTAATGCGGCAGCTGTGGAGTCCAGCTCATCACTCTCCGGACCATTGTCGGCTATCCCTGTGAGCAGCAGTTGTTCGGACACCCGCTGCCCAGCACCTATATCCCCTCTCCCGTTGATAGGTTCGCCATCCAGCTGCGGCTCGAACGAAAATCCCAGTTTTTCTGTCACTCTCGGTTTTCCTGTCACCGCTGCCTTTATGCGCCGTGCGCTATCGAATAGCTCATTCTTTATTCTCAAGAATCTATGCCCCAGCCCGGACCGTGGAGCTTCAGCTCGCTTGTCTGCCGGCACAGCGGCGCTAATGACAGGAAACATCGAATCCTTAGGCATCAAAACCACTTTGTATGGAAAACCCTGCGCAGGGAAACCCCTGCAGAAGGAAATCCAACTCCCCACCGGTATCCTAATATATGGAAATGTTTTAAAACAGTTGTTTCAATTGGTGGAAGTTTAATGTAAAAAACGAAAAATCAAACGCGCGGGTATCTCAGGACGCTGGGAACGATATCCACATGAGACAGGAACATCCTCCTGCAGCAGTATCTCTCCACACCCAACTCATCCAGCACGACATCCGGCTTCTTCTCCTTCACAGCACCCTTGTACTGCTCATAGAGATGGCCGATAACCCCGCCGCACGTGAAACATCTAACCGGGAACTCCAATCACATCACCTGTAGGATTTCTGGAATCTCGCCCTTGCCTTGGGCCCGCGGAACTTCTTCGTCTCCACACGCCGTGTGTCCTCTATCACCATGGAGCGGTCTATGGACAGGAACTTTTCTCTGAGGTTCATCTGGTCGAAGTACAGCATCAGGGCGTGCGCGATAGCCGTCCTCGCAGCCTGGGCCTGGCCCATCACGCCGCCGCCCTCTACGTTCACGGATATGTCAACGTTGTTGGCCTCGGGCCCGATATAACGCAGCGGCTCCCTGATTATCTCCCGTATGTACGGGTTGTTTATCGCTGAGATGTTGAGCGTGTTCATCCTTACGGTCCCCTTGCCTGCCTTTATGGAGGCACGGGCGACGCTCTCCTTCCTCTTGCCTCTTGCCACGAAAGCCCGGGTCACTTTCTTCGGAGCGCCCTTTTTCTTCTTCGGCTCCTTGTGGGCAGGCGCCTTAGCCTTCGGGGCCACAGCCACGACCGCTTTCTCCATCTTCGGTACAGGGACTGACGGCGCAGGCGGCTTCGGGGCTGCATGCGCTTCAGGCCTGTGCGGAGCCGCCACCGGTTTGGCTGCCTCGGGCCTCGGGTGTGTCTCTGCTTTCGGCACAGGCTTCGCCTCTGCCTTGGGCGCGTGGTGCTCGGCTTTAGGGGCTTCCTTCACTGCCTCCACCCTGGGCGCTTCCTTGTGCGCTGCCTCTTTCGGGGCGGCCTTCATGGCCTTCGGCCTCTGGGCCGCTTTCTTCTTGTCTTCAGCCTTCTTTTCCTCAGCCATAATCATCAGCTCGAGTAACCTATGCTTTTGCAGATTTCGTGTATCGTGATATGCTTGGAGGAGCCATCAAAGGACGCGTTCTCTATCTTCATGCCTGCCTCAAGCTTCTTCGGGTTGCCTGTGTACACCCTCAGCCTCTTCAGGGCATCCCTGCCGCGCGAACTCGCCCTGGGCAGCATGCCCCTCACCATCCTCTTCACGAGCATGTGGGGCACCTTCGGCCATACCGGCGACTTCTCAGGCCTTCCCTTGTGCTTCAGGCCCCTCTTGGTGAGGTAGCGCTGGGATATCTGCACCGGGTTGCCGATTATGACGACCTTCTCGGCGTTTATCAGGTGTATCTCCTCGCCCTTCATGAGCCTTTTCGCAAGCTGGCTCGCGAGCCTTCCGAAAATCATGTTCGTTCCGTCTACGACCTGCATGAATATCAACTCACTTAAGTATCATCACTCCCCGTCCGTCGGGGTTTGACTTGTGCAGGCTCTCTATGGTCATGGCCTTGCCGCCTGCCGCGCTTATCAGCTGCCTCGCCCTCTCGCTGAAGGCGAACGCCGCCACGCTCACTTTCTTGGACACAGAGCCTGATGCCAGGACCTTGCCCGGCACTATGACCGTGCCCTCCTCGCCTGCGTATACGTCCAGCTTGCTGAGGTTGACCTCCACTCTCTGCCTCCTCGGCCTGGAGAGCTCGTAGGCCACCTTCTTCCAGAACGGCTTGTCCGTCCTCTTCAATGCCTCGATGAGAGACAGAAGAATCTGATTGTCTTTTTTCGCTTTCATATTCGCCACCATGGCTCGCTCCCTCGCGGGAACTATAAATGAGCGTAATGATAACATGGAGTAAGGTTTAAAACAATAGGGGTAGGCCGCTGTCACAAAACAGCGAGGAAGATGCCCATCATGCCAAGCATGAAGGCAGCCAGGCTGGCATTCCTCGCAAAGCCGAACGAGCGCCCGGGACTGCGGATTATGATATAGCAGATGCCGAGTATGAGCGCATCAGCTGCGCCCACGAAAGCGAGCGGAAGCGGAGCCGGCTCAAGGCCCATGGCGAACGGCACTGCAGTGAGCGGTATGAACGAGAGATACAGCCCGATGGAGACCGCAAGGGCCATTTTCCTGCCGATGACCACCGGCAATGTCTTCGAGCCCCTTGCCTTGGCATCGCCTTCCATGTCCTGGACTGATTTCACGATTTCCCTTGCCAGCCCTGCAACAAAACCCAATAACGCGAGCGCCACCACGACAGGAGAAAGGACCGGCGAAACAACAAAGCTGCCGAACACGAACGGTATAGCCATGGTCAGGGCGATATAAACATTGCCGGCCAGCGGAAGGTCCTTCAGCTTCCAGTTGTATAATATAGCTACGAGGTTGAACGCGAGCGCGATTATGAAACCCAAAACACCCACGAAATAAGCGAGCACGGTGGATATCGCGAGAGAAATTATCGCGAACGCGAGCGCTGTTTCCGGTTTTATGGTTCCTTTTACGAGCGGCCTGTCATTTTTCTTGTTGAGCCTGTCAGTCTCCATGTCCATATAGTCGTTGAGCGCGAAGGAGCCCATCTCGCTGAAAACCGGGACCAATAGCGAGAGCGCTATCACCAGCGTGAACGAAGGGAGCGCGCCCAGCGCTATGGTCTCGGCTATGAAAACAGCGAAAGCCAGCATCACCGCATGCTCGAACCGGGTGAGCTTCCAGAACTCGCGCACGGACGACACCATGGCATCACTTACAGCACTCGCAGTTAAAAATGCGAGGATATGCATGTTTGACACGTTTCTGTTTTTTATTGTCTTTTTTCCACAAGTCTTGCTGCGCAAAATATATAACGCCGGAAAAGCATCATGGTATCCGGGTATCGCTTATGGAGAAGAAGCTGGATGATCTGGACAAGAGCATAATCGCAGGCCTTGTCGAGAACTCCAGGATTCAGTCCAAGACGCTCTCCAGAAAGCTCCGCATCCATCCGAACACCCTGCTGCAGCGCCTCAAGAAACTGGAGGAAGCCGGTGTGATAATGAAATACACCGTAGTGGTGGACTATTCAAAGATAGAGCAGGGCTTCCACGCGCTGGTATTCCTGAACGTCAACATGCATGATGGCTGGGAGGGCGAGTGCCGGCCCATATCCCGGTTGCCCGAGGTCGTCTCATTCTCCCTTATCGCGGGCGGTTTCGATGCGGTGATCATGGCAAGGCTCAGGAACGACCAGCACCTCGCCGAATTCCTGAGGCGCCTGCACACCAACCGCATGGTGGCCAGGACCACGACCTATCTGGTCATCGACAACTACAAACACTCCCATGATTACAATCCGCTCAGGGACGAGCTGGACTGGCGCGTGTGAAAACCTGCGGCCTTACGGTGCCTTGGTGAATAATCCCTTTACATGACTGTTGTTTTTGCAAGGATCGAGCAAGTCACAAAAACCTACAAGCTGGCAGAAGTCTCATTGAACAGGAACCATAGTTCTGACTAGCGGGAAAACAAAGGCCCTCGGGAGTTTTCGCAAAACCGGATACGTCTAGGGGTCCGCACCAACATTTTTTAAGTTGTACGATTCTAATTATTATGTATGTTCAAACAAAAAAAATTTCACGCACCAACGTCTCAGCCTAAGATTGCGAATACTCTCAAGTCTGAGCTGCCAGAACCAAAATATGACATATCTTCATCCAGGAATCCGGGGATGGGTGCTTCAATCATGGTTCAGACATGCAGCATCCAAGGATCGAATCAAAAACCAAAAACAGCAGAAATCGCCCAGTTAAAAACCATTAAAGCTCGAGAAAAGCAGGTACGTAAAGAAAAACTAGATAATTTCCTGGATTATTATATGGGTCTAATTATTGGGACACCGGTAGCCGCAGCAGGTATTGCCGGTGCGTACCTATCGCTAAAATTCGATCTTGCCAACAGCCCCGCAATAAACCATGGTTGTCGGATCGATTCAGAAATAGTGGGTGCAATTGCCAATGTTTTCCTTGGGTTGGGTGCCGGCGCTACCGCAATGAATACCGCATTATTCACCTTGATTCTCTTATCAACCGGCATCTCAAAACTGCTCCATAAAAAAGAAACTAGGGTGGAAGGAAAAGAAAGGGAAGATTGATGTGTGTTTCCGAGTCGAATCAATCATTTTACAGAAATAGAAATCAACTGTCGTCCTAATTATTCACCAGCGCACCTTACCACAGTAAATCCGCAAGTGAATAAAAAGACGTCGGATTGACTCAGGAATTTCAGTAGATTTTGAAGCTCAGCAGCACGATTGCCGGATATACAGGCATACTGCCGCTGCCAGTTGCAGCAGACTACTGCAGAACTCTGTCTGT
>JACCLH010000002.1 GCA_013425375.1 Microcaldota archaeon
ATACAGAGCCGCCGGTCGCAGCGCATGCGCCGACATCTTCTGTTATCTCAAGCACCTTCACGGTGACTCCGCTTATGGTCGTTGACTCTCCTTCACCAAGGGTCACTATGGTCTTGTCCTCAGAGCCGACTGCAGTCTCAGAGCTTGCAAGGAACCACTCAGCCCTTGCGAGCTTGTGTGCCATGCTGAACTCAACACTGTCTGTATCTATGGACTTGAACTCAGAGCCCCTCTCGGAGATGTAGCCTTCCTCGACCATCTCTTCACCAGGAGTCACAGGACCGCTGACTGGGTCGTCTGAGACAAGGTCCACAGCGTGTACATACATAATCTCGCCATCTTCGGATGTGAATGGCTCGCCGTCAAGCTCCGAGTCGTATTCAAAGGTCGCATCGCCCGGAGCAGTGGTATTGGTTTCATCCACGCCAAATCCCCATATGTCATAGAAATCATTGGATGCGCCTGTGCCTGCCTTCTCTAACATCTCGAATACGGAGTTGCCATCGCTATAATCATCATCAGAGATTGGTAAGACTATAATCGCTCCGCCTGCCTCCTCTGCGAGGAAGTTGAGGGTTTCACCATCTGCAATTTTTTCGTATCCGACCGCCATGAAGGCACCGGTATACGGTTCTGCCACACCATAGCGGTCAGACGAAGGCGAGACGTGCATGAAGACACTGTCTGTGGCGAGGAAGTGGTCACCATCGTCTATGGTGCCGTTCGTGTCCCCATTATATACATCACAGACAGCGCCGACATTAGTACCGCTCGTGTCACCAGCCGCTTCCAGGTTCCTGTCACCGTCGTTTACTGCGACAATGAAGGTGTCATCTGACAGTTCGGTTGTGGAGAACGGGCTGCCTATCATGAACGTGCCGCCAGACTCGCCAGACGTCACCTTGACATACGGCGCAAGTATCCAGCATTTCTCATACACACCGTCGTCATCCGTGTCCGGCCCCTTGGTCTTGGAGATCTCCAGGTTCGTGGTCTTTATCTCGAACTTTAGGCTCTTCCTGTCCTCTGAAGTCAGGTCAAGGCCCTTGTACGAGAGCTTCCAGACTTCTGGGTCCTGGACTATGGAGACATAGTCGCCGGCCTCAAGGTCCTGCTCTCCGCTGCTGGAGATGTCTTCCACATCCTCAGAGTAGAGAACGATTGTCCTCAAGGTGTCCACATCCTGTTCTGCGGATGTCGCGTCCATGTTCTTCCATCCCAAAGCAACATCGTAGCCTGGGTTGGTGTCCTCACCCTGGTCAAGCTCTGCGCCGTCCTTGAGCTCAAGCTCCTTGGCGAAGATAGCGACGTCAGCCCACTTGGCTCCGAAGGTGTAACCAGGCGCTACCTTGTACACATGGAACCTGTAGGTCTTGCCGCTTATCATGAACTCCTTGGTCTGCCCCGGGAGAACCTTGTCCTTCTTCAGGATGTTGCCGTTCGCGTCCAATATGGACAGGATGGCTGAGGTCTCGTCACCATGGGCTTCCAGGTCGTCCAGCTGGAACTTCAGGTCATCCACAGGGAGTGACTCGCCCTGGTTCAGGATGCCTGAGACAGCCTCCTTTGCCAGCTTCACTGAGCCACCGTTCACCAGATAGTTCTCGTTGGCAAGGTCCAGATTCGGTGCGTTCATCTCGCTGATGACCCACTGCTCGCCCAGGAACCAAATCTTGAGCCTGTGCGTCTCTGTTGCATCGTCAATCGTTGTGTCGCCAGCAATAGTTGTGTTGCCAGCCTTGCACGCTGCATAGTTCATCTCGTTTGCCTCTGTGCAGACCGGGATACCCATCTCATCTCCGCCAGGGCCGTCGAACTTCAGGGTGTATGCCAGGAAGTCCAGCGTTCCGACGATGTCGTCAGGGTCTGTGCTGAAGTGGTTGTCACCGCTTATCCACAGGTCCTGCATCTCCACGTAGGTGTTGCCTGAATCCTCATCCTCCAGGTTCTGGTCAGCGAATGGGGAGAACATGGAGCCGTCAACGTTGTACATGAAGGTCTCTGTCGGGCCGATGTTGCCGCCTGGGCCGGTACCGTCAGTGAACGGGTTTGCGTTCTCAGAAGTGTCAGAGCCGCCCATCACGTACTCAGCATCAGAATCACCTTCAGTGTTCGGTTCCCTGTCCATCAACTCCCTGTTGATGAAGTCTCCGATCAGGTTCTCTCCGGTCCAGGTGCCTGCTGCTGCAGCGCCAGGTACGGTTATCTCCAACCTTGCCTTCTCATTGCTGATGGCGCAGGTTCCTGTTCCTTCACCTGTTCCGCCAGAGCATGTGGCTGTTCCTGAGACCTGCGCTGTCAGCGTCTCAGACTTGTAGGTCTCGCTGACCAGCTTGCCGGCTATCAATGCCGCTGCGACACCGTCGCTAGGCGCAGCCTGGCTGCCCAGGACTACCTTGGCTACTGGAGCCCCGTTCTCATCCACCAGCGTCGTTGAACCGAACATAAGTCCGGCAAACGCAGCTGAGCTGGCTAAAATCGTCGCACCTGCGACAATCGCGCCAATCTTTTTCAGGTTCACTTTCATTCTTTCACCTCAGTTTTTTTGTCCGCCGCCTGACTTTCTTTTCCAAGGGCCGATAAATGATTAACGACGGCGGTTGCTTTTGCTACGGCCCAAAATCCCGGAACAGGAATCCCGCTCCAGGTTCGGATAGGGAAAACCCTATCTCGCTTGCCGTGATGTCTGCCAAAATCTTTATAAACGTTATGTCCTAACCTAAACTGTCATTTATAAATTACTGTTTTAACTTAGTCAATAGGCGTATGTATCCTACGCTTAATGGCGTTAAAATCCACTATAATACATATTATATAATAGGAGGAGACGTTCAAAGAGAGTGCTGCCAACCAATCACGCTTCTCTGTTAACCACATAATCAGCTATCGCAAGGAGGTTCGTCTTGTCATCGCCGTCTTTCAGCGAACCGATGCGCTTCTTGGCATCCTTCACCAGCTTCTCGGCCTTCTTCCTGGCGTAGTCTATGGAGCCGCTTGCCTTCAGTATGCCGACGGCTTCGTCTATGTCGGCCTTCTCCTTGGAATGCGACGACAGGATGGCTGTTAGCCTCTGCTTGTCCTTCTCCCCTGCCCTGGCAAGGCAGTGCACCACCATGAAGGTGCGCTTGCCCTCGGTTATGTCCCCGCCTATCTCTTTCTTGTATTTCTCGAAATCGCCGGTGAGGTTGAGCACATCGTCCTGTATCTGGAAGGCCGCGCCTATCTTCTCGCCATAATCGCGGAGGGCGGAGCGCAGCCGCTTCCCGCCGCCAGCAATCATCGCTCCAGCCTCGCATGAGAGCCCCATCAGGGCAGATGTCTTGCCATATATCATCGCAAGGTAGTCCTCCTCGCTGACATCGAACCTGCCCTCTTTTATCCAGGCGAGCTCAAGGCCCTGGCCATCCACCACCCGCTTGAACGAAGCCGCATAGAGCTGCTCCAGTTTCACGAGCCTGGACGGAGGAAGCCTGAGCGAGACTAGCTTGTTCCAAAGAAGGGTATACAGCGCATCCCCTGAGTTCAGCGCTATCGGGATGCCGTATGAGACATGGAGCGTCGGCTCGCCTCTCCTGAACTGCGAATCATCCTCTATGTCGTCATGGACCAGGGTGAAGTTGTGGAAAAGCTCGATTATCGCCGCGGGCTGGAGGACATCCTCGTATTTTCCTCCCACAGCACCGCAGGAGAGCAGGCACAATGCAGGCCGGATGCGCTTGCCGCCGCGTTTCAGGAATGGCGCGAGCATGCCATAGATGCGGGGCTCCTCCTTGCCCAGCTCATCCTGCATGATGCGCTCTATCTCTGACAAGTGTGGTTTGACGCGCGGATGCAATTCCATGATGACACCCTACAATCTTTTTGAGAACCCGCAGATGCACCGCACCCTGAGGCAGTTGTTCCTGCGGTCATAGGAGACGGTTGCGGTCTTATCCGGTATCCATACAAGATGGCATTTCCTGCAGAAGCTGTTCCTGAGCTCTTCAGGCAGCTTAGTCTTGTGCTTTTTCAGCAGGTCGAAAGCCATCCTGATGTATCTCTTGGAGCGCTCAGGATTATCGCTGGTGTAGGCCTTCCTGGCCTGGCTTATCAGCTTCTCTATCGAGGAGCGTACGCTGGATTTTATAATGGCTTTCCGCTTACTATCCATGCTGTTGGTTCGATGGATAACTTTATATATGAATATTATATCCGGCCTATCGTCGAGCATTCCGGGTATAATATCGTGAATACCTTGACCTATGCGGCCATAGCCATAGGGGCGGTATTCCTGCTCCACCGCATGCTCAAAGGGACGCTGCCGAAAAAGGTCTCCGGATTCGTGCTCCCATGGCCCCTTAACGCGATAGCCGATGCCCTGAACGGCTTTTTCAAGGACAAAATCCACTATGACGAGGGATTCGTCAGGGCGGTGCTCTGTTTCGTGCTCTTCGGCTCCACCATCCGGGTGGTCACAGACTCCATAGACTCGCACGTGTTCGCTCCAATCACCCCCATCCATGCGTTCGTCCTTGACTCGCATCTGTGGGATTACAGCTATTTCACGGTCACACCCGGAATATATCTGGTGACGGCGTTGCTGCTGCTCGTTTCGCTCGTGGTTTTGTGCTTTTTGAAGCGGGTGGAGTGGTTGAAGTATGTCGGTCTGGCGCTTTGGCTTCCGCACTTCATCCTTCTCCTGCCGTTCATGCGGTATGCAGGGTATGCCATCCCTATCCTGGTCCTCGCAGCCATCCCGGCATATATCGCTTATATATATTTCAAGAATCCGATACTCGCGGCCGTAGTGGCAGGCCAGGCGCTTGACGGCGCTGCGACATTCTTCGTGATAGACATATTCTCCAAGATATCAGGCATAAACTATTTCGAACAGCATGTGTTCTCTGCTGGCATAGGCGAGCTGACAGGGACTTATTTCTCGTTCTATCTGCTGAAGGTCGGGCTGGCTTTCGCTGCGGCTTATGTGTTGCAGAAAGAGAAGATGGAGAACGAGGACAGGAACTTCATCGCCCTGGTATTGATGATAATGGGCTTCGCTCCGGGCATAAGGGACATATTGAGGATGGTGGTGGGCGGATAAGTCATCGCATAAGTCATTTTTGATATGTATAGATTACAAAAATGTAACATTTTTGTAAACTAAGCAGCCCTGGCGAACCTTTTCTCTATGGCCCTCCCGCTCATCGCCAGGACGTACGGCCTGCCTTTTATGAACGCCCTTGCGTCTTCAATCATGGCTTTTTTCTCGGCCATACCCAGGTCTGCAGAAAAACCCGACCGCGTGTGGAGTAATGCCATGACCTTGTCCCTTTTGCATTTCGCTGTGGTGCCGCAGGCAAAGGGCAGGTTTTCCGCTTTGATGCCGAATTTGGCAAGGAACTGCACCGAACTTTCCACTGTTATTTTCGAGCGACCGAGAAGGCCAGAGTTGTTAAGTATGACTTCCTTTGAGAAGAAGTTCCTCATGAATTCGTAATTTCTCTGAATGGTTTCTGGATTTCTGTCGAGGAGTTGTGCGTTGATTGCTATCTTTTCAGGGGTGATGCCGAGGCTCTTGAGGAAGTCTGCATTCCTCTGGATGGTTTCTGGGCTCATGCTGAGGAGTTGCGCCTGGCTGGCTATCTTTTTAGGGGTGATGCCGAGGCTCTTGAGGAAGTCTGCATTCCTCTGGATGGTTTCTGGGCTCATGCTGAGGAGTTGCGCAAGTGTTGCGATTTTCCGT
Organism: Microcaldota archaeon; assembly: GCA_013425375.1. Lineage (GTDB taxonomy): Archaea > Micrarchaeota > Micrarchaeia > Anstonellales > Bilamarchaeaceae > Bilamarchaeum. The sequence goes on from JACCLH010000002.1 coordinate 5,723, forward strand.
GGGCTGATGCCTAATGCTTTGAGGAAATCTGCATTCCTCTGGATGGTTTCTGGGTTGAAGCCGAGGAGTTGTGCATTTGTTGCTATCTTTTCAGGGGTGAGGCCCAGGGCTTTCAGGCTTTGCGCGTTTCTCTGGATGGATTCTGGATCTCTTTGGAGGAGTTGCGGCTGGCCAGCTATCTTTTCTGGAGGAAGACCAATCGCCATGAGGCAGTCTGCGTTCCTTTGGATGGTTTCTGGATTCATGTTGAGGAGTTGCGCAAGTGTTGCGATTTTCCGTGGGCTGATGCCTAATGCTTTGAGGAAATCTGCATTCCTCTGGAGGGTTTCGGGGTTCATGTCGAGGAGTTGTGCGTATGTTTCTATCTTTTCATGGGTGAGACCGAGTTCGAGCAGCTTCGCATGCGCTTTCCTGATGGTTTCGGCAGGGGTTCTGAGAATGATGACTCTCAGGCTTTCGCTGAGCTCGTCGAATCCGGAGCCGAGGATGTCTCTTAGGACCTGTTCCGATTCAGAGGCCATACAGTTGTTATATATGGTTGAATAGTATTATAAAGCAGGGTGGAGTTTTTAAGATTCGCTTGCTGAGACGTCTCCATGACAAACAGGAAGTTCATGGAGCTGGCGATAACGGTCGCCGAGGAAGGAGTGAAAAAAGGCAATTCGCCGTTCGGTTCGTGCATCGTGAAAGGCGACAAGGTCGTCTGCGTAGCTCACAACACTGTCCTGGCGAAAAAAGACGCGACGAACCACGCTGAGATGAACGCGATAAGACTGACGTGCAGGAAGCTGAAGAGCCATGAATTGAAGGGCTGCGTCATCTATTCGACCACAGAGCCATGCCCCATGTGCTTCTCAGCGATTCACTGGGCCAAGATGGATGCGATAGTGTACGGCACCAACATCGCAGACGTGAAAAACCTGGGCTTCAAGGAGCTGACAATCAGCGCCAGGAAGATGAAGAGTGAGGGCGGCTCCCCTGTTTCTGTGAAGGGCGGATTCATGCGGAAGGAATGCCTGGAGCTGCTCGAATTCTGGAAGAAAAAAAAGGGAAAGACGTACTGACCCTTATTTCACTATCTTGGCGAACGCCAGACCGCACAGGACGTATATCACAAGCGTCTCAAGCGCCCATTCCATCAGCAGGCCTATGGGAATCGCCAATAGAAGGATGTTGGTGAGCGTATATGGCACTCCGACCAGCAGGAACAGCATGAGCCCGTAGTTGAGGCCGTTGCTCAGGCCTTTGCCAGGCACGCTTTTCCTGATGATTGCGTACACCCAGGCGAAGATGCAGCCTGTGATGAATGTGAATACGAACGACGCCAGGTAGAATTCCGTTCCCGGCGGGCCTGCGACGGGCATCATGAGATTGCTCCACAGCCCGAAATTGGCCGGGTCTGTGTAATAGCCCATGGAGACGAATGCGCCAAGGGTATTGATGACCTGCGAAACCACCGCGAAAACCAAAGCCGACAATAATATCTGTTTCGAGTCCATGGAAAAACAACAAACCCAAACATTAAATCCGTTCGCTATTTCAGCGCTGCGAGAACCCGCTCAGATAGCGCTTTCGGTAGAACACGGACGATTTCTCGTCGGATGGGTTGTTCCAGTGGGCATCTATCGTGGACTGGTTGAAAGTCTCTTCCCGATTCTTCTTTATGCTCATTCGCATCGCCCCGCGCGCGTTTATCATTATGATACGATGCGCAGGTCGCCATCAATATATTTTCGTTTCACAGCCTGCTGATTATCGCGAAAAGGAGGATGAGCGCGCCGATGAGGACCAGCGGCAGGGTTATCTTGGCGACCGCCACTATGGAGTTTATCGTTGAGATGACCTCTATGGACTGCTTGGCGCCGACGACATTTATGTCGAACCATCGGGTGTCAGAGAAGAATTTCGCTTCCTGCATGTCAGAGACCGCTTCCTTGCACGCGTCTTTTATGGACTCTAGTATGTTCTCCTCTTCCTTGAGAGGGTTCAGGACGCCGCGCACCATGTTTATCTGATGGGTGTCTGTGGTGAAAACCCCGACCATGAACTCCCTGCCCATCCTCTTGCCAATGGCTTTCACCTCTTTCTCTATCCTGTCCCGGAACCCGGGGGTGATTCCGTTGGAATCTATGAGCACGATGACATATTCAGGCGATGATGAGAAGACAGCGACCTTGATGCCTGCCTTGCCGACCACGTCTGAATCCGCTGTCCTGAACGATGCGCCGACCTTCAGCGGCCTGGCAGCGGATTTCCGCTTCAGGGCGTCCTCTATGGCGCGCATGTAGCCGAAGCCCACCGGGCTGCCTGGCTCGAAGCTGGTTATCTCTCCTGTCTCGGCGTTGTGCTGGTCTATCACCATGGCGCGGTCGACATGTTTCTCTGCGGTAGCGATGAGCGAGAGGCCGAGGCCGAGGTTTATGTCTTCTGTGAGCTGCGGTGCGCGGCTGAGGCTTATCATGGCCGACTCGCCCATGCGGAGTGCCTGGGCAGTGCATTCGTTTTCCTTGCCTGTGGAGATGGAGACCTTGGCGTTGAGATATGCGGCACTGGCCACTGCGGAATCCACAGCATCCATGATTTTGCCAAGCTCGGACGATGCGACTGGGTTGAGGTCATGGGTCACAGTGCCGTGGAAGACAAAGGTCCTGGAACGGTACTTCTTGTCCATCTCTGCAGCGAGAAGATAGGAGAACTCGCTGCCGCCGAGATTCCCGAACGGCCCGTAGTGGATGTATGGCGTGACGAAGAATATCGTGCCGTCTTTTCTCTTGAAGCCCATGATAGCCACAGGCACCTTGGCGCCCTCGCCCACCTGCTGGAAGACTTTCTCCATGTCCTTGTTGTGATAAAGCCACTGGCTGGAAAGCAGTGAGATCGCGTCTGTGCTGCTCAGGCCGATGTTCTTCTTCATAGGCGCGTTTATGATGAAGAAGAATAACAGCAGGGCAGCCATGAGCACTACCGCGGATATGAGGAACTTCACTGTTATGTCAAGGAACGGCTCATCCGTCACGTGAAGGGCCTGGTTGCTGACCAGGAAGAAGAGGTAGAACATGAGCTGGAGGATGGCGAACAGGATGGAGCGGTATTTCAGTATGAAGACGAACCTGGCGATGACATACCACAGGACGAAGACAAGGGCTGCGCCTATCATGATGGCGAGCTGGGCCAGGAACATGTCCACGCTGGCAAGGAGCAGGTTGGAGGCGTATGCTATGGAATAGACGACCTCGCCTGCCAACGCCATCGCGGCTATCCTCCTGTAAGGCATCTTCCTGGCCATAAGCTTTATGACGAACGAGGAAAGCAGGGCAGGCAGGGTGAGGAGCATGAGGCCGTCGGCCAATACTGATTCTATGGGCTTGCCTGTGCCGAGGTTGGTGACAAGGCCGAAGCCGAGGCCGAGGAGTATCGCGAAAAGGACAAGATAGCGGGCTGGGGGAAGCGTTATGAAATAGGATGTGAGGTTCACTGCCCGGTTGATGTTCCTGCTCATGGTTTTTTAATATCCTTCTCAATGATTTATAAACGATATGTCCCTGATTTGCCCGAAATGCGGAAAGACTAGCGACAAGGTCGCTTTCATCGAAGCGTTCTGCTTGGAGTGCTACCCGGTCAATATCAAGGTGCCTGACAAGTTTGAGTTCGAGCAGTGCACCAGATGCGGAAGGGCCAGGCTCAAAGGCGAGTGGACAGGCCATAACGAGAGGAAGATAAAGGAGCTGGTGCTGTCCAGATGCAGAGGCGATTTCGAGAGCGCTGAATATGACATGGCGACCCAGACCGCAGTGTTCACCATGAAGCACGGCGCGAAGGTGGAACGATTCATACCGCTTGAGATGAAGAAGACCATCTGCCCGCAGTGCTCAAGGATAAGCGGCGGATACTACGAGGCCATAATACAATTGAGAGGGAACCGGGCCAGGATGGAGAGATATGCCTTGATGCTGATATCCAGCCTGGAGAAGAAGACGTTCATAGCCAAGACAGAGGAGAAGGACGAGGGCCTGAACCTCTATGTGGGGAATTCCAAAGCGGTCGTCGCGCTGATGGGGAAACTAGGCGTGCGGGCATTGATAACGAAGAAACTGGTCGGCCGAGAGCAGGGGAAACGATTGTATAGGACGACTTTCATGGTAAGATTGTAGGCTTTACTCGAGTTCCCTGAACCTCGCCGTGAATGGCAGCTCCATCGTATCAGGGGCGAGGCTGAGCGATGGCGGGATGCTCCTGTTTATCTTATTGGTGAAAGCCAGGATAGGTTCTGTCTTTTCCTTTGGCAGCTTGTCCGCGAAGCAGTTCAGGAAGCAGAGGAGGTTCTCTGCTGCGAGGTAAAGCAGCGCTGAGAGGTTGGCCCTTAATTCCTCAGGCCTCGTGTCCATGGTTGTCAGGCCTTGCATCGTAGGCGTATTATAGTTTATGCCGAACATGCTTGAATGCGACTTCTGGCAGAGCATCCAGTACTGGCTGAAGAAGAATTTTTCGTATGTCTCCTTTGTGTAAAGCCTCTTCATGGCCTTCTGGAAGCCGTATTTCCTCCTGAGGTTCTCGAGTTCGCGCTCTTTTGTATTGGACCACTCTTTTTTCGGAAGCAAAGCGAGCTTCTGCTCTTCCAATGCGCCGACCTCCCTGAAATTCCCGTACATCTCCTTGTCGCACAGATAGGCGTACTGCCAGACGATGGTCTCGAAGACGGTCCTCATGTTGTTGCCCGCAGGGTCAAGCATCCCATTGCGGATGAGATGATAGGATGCGGAAAGATAGATGCAATTGCGGTAGAACAAGGCGGCAAGGGACTGCGCATGCTCGTCCAGCTGCGAAACCTTCACCAGATTGAACGCTGCGAAACAGGAAACGATTGATTCCTCCATCAGCTCGCATTCTTTCGGAAACTGTTTCGCGCTGGCTTCTGCCACTTTGTTGTAGCGTTGCTCAAAGGCTTCGTATGGCTTCATCAAATCACTTCAGCCGGTATGCCTTGGGCCTCATGGTGCCTTCGGACTCCAGCTCCCTTGAGACGATGAGCTTCTTCTTTTCAAGCATCTCCAGGTAATTCCGTATCTGCCGTTTCGTCTTCGGCATCTTCTCTATGAATCGCTCGTATATGGCCGAAGCGTCAAGCTCGCCGCTTTTCAGCAATTCCAGGACAAGCGATTCTTCAGGTGCGAGACCGAGTTCGGCCAGCTTGAATCCAGGGCGCTCGGATATTATATCCTCCAAGTCCTGTAGCATGATTTTCTGCCTTCCTGCGGACTCGGCGTGCTTGGCTGCTTTCCACAACCGCTCCAAAACGATGCGTGCGGAACCGTCTTCAACCGAGCGTGCAATCTTCAACAGCAGCTTCTCGTCGTACGTCCCGGGCGCGAGCGCTTTCACTGCCCGCGTGCGTAGTATCCCCGCAAGCTGTTCCTCGGAATATTCCCTGAATTCCATCTCAGAGAACCGCAACGAGCTGCGGACCCGGGAATCGAGCTTTGCGAGGAAGTTCTTGTTGTTGGTGATAGTGACTATGCCGAAAGACAGCTGTTTCTCATTCGAGCGCGAGACCGCATAGAGAAGCTTGTCATCCTCCAGTCCGTCAACCTCGTCAAGGATGAGCAGGACCGGCTTCTTGTAGTTCCTGATGAACTGCATGATGCGGTCGAACACCTCGTCTGCGGCTAAACCTCTCCTTGGAAGCGGCAGGCGCATCTCCTC
>JACCLH010000041.1 GCA_013425375.1 Microcaldota archaeon
AGGAGTACTTGCAACGATAGGGATGCTTTTGCAAGCAACCCAGCGGCTTATGACTACCGCTGCCAATTTCTTGAATAGACTATTTTGTCTGAAATGGGCAAAAACCACACTCATTTAAAGGAATTATTCACCAAGACAGCCCGCGACCCAACCAATTTTAAACCGCAGGAGCCAAAGCAGGGGTATGAAGTATCAGGTGGACGTAAGCAAAATCAAGAAGATCCAGGGCACCATCTGGGATAAGATAAAATCCACTTACTCTTTCAGGAAAGGATATGGCGAGGCGGTGCCGGTCTTCGGCCACTATGGCGGCCTGTTTAAGTGCGGCGACGACACGCTGGTCATGCATACCGACGGCGTCGGCACGAAATTGCTGGTCGCCGAGGAGCTTGAGAAATACGACACAGTCGGCATAGATGCGGTCGCCATGTCCGTGAACGACATACTCTGCGTTGGCGCAGAGCCGCTGGTAGGCGTGGACTACATAGCCCTGGCGAAAGAGGACCCTGAGCTGGTCGCCGCGATAATGGATGGGCTGGTGAAGGGCGCCGAGGAGAGCAGCTGCGCCATAATAGGCGGTGAGACCGCGATCGTGCCTGATATAATAAAAGGCGGCAAGAAGCCTTTTGACCTTGCTTTCACAGTAGTCGGGAGGGTGAAGAAGCTCGTGCTCGGCAGCGAGATAGCCAAGGGCGACGTGATAGTCGGCCTGGAGAGCTCAGGCCTGCATTCCAACGGCTATACGCTGGCGAGGAAGGCGCTTGATATCGGCAAATGGGGCAAGGAGATGCTTGTGCCCACAAGGATATACTGCAGCACGGTGCTGGAGAGCATAGATGCCTGCGACGTGCATGGCATAGCTCATATCACAGGCGGCGGCTTCTCCAAGCTGACAAGGCTGAACAAGGACGTGGGCTACAGGCTGGACAGGTTGCCCAAGCCCAAACCGATATTTGACGCCCTGCTGGAGAAGGTCGGGAGCGTGGCTGACATGCACCAGACCTTCAACATGGGCGTCGGAATGACAATCATACTGCCTGAGGACCGTGCAGACACGGTGATAAACATCGCGAAGAAGCATGGTGTGGAGGCGGGCGTTATCGGCAGCATAACCGAGAAGAAAGGCGTGTGGATAAAGGATGGCGGCAAGGAAATGGACATCAGCATAGAGGCGTAGGGGATGTTATGAGGATTCTGATGGTTGCTTTGGTTCTGGCGATCGTGCTTGCTGGATGCTGCGGCATCGGAGGCGGGATGACTCCTCCGAAACCGACAGGAGGAGGCGGAACCACTGATAACACGAGCGGCGGGACGGATATGAGCGGTGGCGCTGGCGGAACAGATACTGGTGCAGGAACTGGTACGGGCGGTGCCGGTGGGACAGGTACGGGCGCTGGTGACGGGGGCGCTGTGAGTGGCGGCGCTGGCGGAACTGGCGGCGGCACAGGAACGAACGATACTGGAACCGGGGGCACGCAGGGCGGAACAGATTCTGGAAGCAGCATCGCACATACGCAGGAGGAATGCGCCACGATGACGCCTAATTGCGAATCCTGCATAGCAAAGCTCGGATGCGGCTGGTGCAAGAGCACGAACGGATGCTTCCTTGGAGGGGCCGTAGGACCGAGCGAGGTGGACTGCGCTCCTGGCGACTGGGCCGTGATAGCCGCCCAGTGCGCTGCGCCTGCAGGCGGCTCAACATGCGGACAACAGACCAACTGCGCTGCATGCACGACAGGCTCTGCATGCAAATGGTGCAGGCAGGGCTCCATCTGCGTGGAAACCGATAATGCCGCGACATGCCTTGGCGGATGGCTCACTGAAGGATACCAGTGCGCCCAGACATCTGCAGGATAAGCGCGTTCATTTTGGCGCAAAGCTAGCGTCCTCTATCTCGGCCACGCCACGGACGCCATCCCATGTCTTTTTCCATTTCTTTATGACTATCCTTTTTCTGAAAAGAGGGGCATCCGTGACGAAGGTCTCCCCTTCTCCGCCCTCCAGGAACAGGTGGACCCCTGGCTTTTTGGCCTGAATCAGCTTTCGAAGTGGTTCCCCCAGGAACTCAGGCCCAAGGCCTTCGGCAGAGACCGCGATGACATATATCTCGAAGTCCCGCAGCATCTGCTCCATGAGCTCAGGCCCCTTGTGCCAGAGCGGGGCGAAGCTCTGGATTCCGAGTTCTTTTGCCATGCCATCCAGGCGGCTGCGCTGGTAGGTGCTCGCCACTGCGCCGGAGACGATGGCCTCTGCCTTGAGGGGCTTCAAGGCGCCCATGAGCTTCTCCTTCCAGTCGCTCTCGTCCACCTCAACAAAGACCTGCTTCAGGCCCATCGCCTCGGCCTGCATTTTAGTGGCATCTATGTTCGGATGATGGAACATCATGGAGTAGTCAGGAGGACGGACTGTCACCAGCACGACCTCAAAGCCCTGCTGCACCGCCCAGTGTGCCGCGAATACGCTGTCCTTGCCTCCTGAGAAAAGCACGGCTGTCCGCATAATATTATAAGGCCACAGCGACTATTAAAAACCATGATAAAAACAGCCATATTCGATCTTGACGGCACCCTTTTCCTTGGCAAGACCGTAGTGCCCGGCGCAGCCGAAGCCCTGGAAAGGCTCAGGCTGGCGGGCATACGTGTGTTTTTCCTGACCAACGCAGGGACGCGGAGCAGGGAGGGCGTAGCCCATAAGCTGGACAATATGGGACTGCAGGCGGTGAAGGAGGAAGTCTATTGCGGCTCCTATCTCGTTGCGAAGTACATAGCCCAGAATCACCCTGGCAAGAAGGCATTCGTGGTAGGGGAGCATGGTATGGCAGAGGAGTTGAAAGCCGCAGGGGTGAAGATGGCAGAGGATGCAGACATAGTGGCCGTATGCCTTGACAGGCAGCTCACATATGAGAAGCTCGCCAAGGCCCATAAACTGCTGAAGAAAGGCGCCCATTTCATAGCTTCCAACAAGGACCATACGTTCCCGACAGAGCACGGCTCCATGCCAGGCGCCGGCTCCATAGTGGCTGCACTGGAATTCTCATCCAAGAAGGCTGCCCATGTGGTGGGCAAGCCGAACCCCTTCGCTTTCGAGGTCATGGAACGGGAGCTGGGCCTGAACGGAGATGAGACCGTGATGGTAGGCGACAGGCTGGACATAGACATCGCTTTCGCCAAGAATGCAGGAATAAAATCCGCGCTGGTTTTGACAGGGATATCGAAAAAGGACGAGATAAAGGATAAGAAGATAGCGCCTGACTTCGTGTTCCCTTCTGTGGCCGAGCTCACTCTTCCATGAGGTTCTTGAGGTTGTCGCTCGGCGTCTCCTGGGAGCCGAACAGCGCCTCGTCCAGGTTCACCATGTCGCCGCTCGAGCTGGAACTTGATGCTGAGCTCGTGCTGGATAGCGACGTGGAGGAGCTGTCGCCCACAAGGCTGTAGCTGATCTGGAGCGAGGAGCCGCATCTCGTGCACCTGCCTGCGACCAGAAGCTCTTTCATCTCCAATTCGCTGCTGAGCGTGAGGGAGGACTCATTGCCGCAGCTGGCGCATTTTATCGTCCTTCTGAGGTCGGTCATCTGATCACCTGGAGCCATATCGCAGAAGTGATTTATAATGATATTACTCTCTTGTCCGTGACTATCTCGTCCATCCTCTCGTCGTTCTCGTGGGTCGGAAGGCGCTCGACCACCTGGAAATCATAGCATATGCCGATGCGGTAGGCAGGGGAATTGGCCAGGTATTTGTCGTAATATCCTTTACCGTAGCCTAATCTGTGCATGCAAAGGCCGAAGCAGACGCCAGGCACGATGATGGCATCCGGCTCGGCTTCCGGAGCGTCTCTTGTCTGCGGCTCCAGTATGCCGTATTTGCCTGGCTTCAGATCGCTGAACGATGAGAATTTGTAGAAGGTGATTTTGTGGTCTGTGGCCGGGATGAGGACCTCTTTTCCTGCCTGCATGGCGCGGAATATCATCATCCTCGTGTCCGCTTCGCTGCCTTTTGTGATGTAGAACGCGATGCGTTTCGCTTCTATGAATCTCGGTGTTTTGAGCAATGCCTCGGCTATGCCATCGCTCATGATTGCTGCTTCCTCTTTGGATAGTGAATCGCGCTTCTTGAGCATCTGGCGCCGTAGGGCTTCCTTGAGTTGGCTGACCATCGTGGATTAATACGGTCGAACAGTTAAAAAAGATTGGATGGGAGGTATTGCCATGGATTCCATCGTTGATTACATATTCGAGGCAGGCATGCTGAAACGCGTGGCTAGGAGCGGGTGGTGGGCAGAGAAGGTCAAATATCCCGAGAGCGTGGCAGAGCACTCGTTCCGGACTGCTATCGTGGCGTTCGCGCTAGCGAAGATGGAAGGGATGGATGACGACGGAGCCAGGAGATTATGCACCGCCGCAGTATTCCATGACATGCACGAGGCACGATTGGGCGATATGCACAAGATAACCGCCCGCTACATGCCTATGACGAAAGAACTTGAGAGGAAAGTGGAGAGCGACCAGATACGGAACGTACCAAAACAACTCCAAAGCGCCATAGCCGATGCGCTCGCGCTGAGCGAGAAGGAGCTCGTTGTTTTGAAGGACGCTGATTATCTCGAATGCGCTTTCCAGGCCAAAGAGTATGTTGACATCGGCCATAAAGGCGCGGAGAGCTGGATAAAAAGCATAGAGAGCAGATTGAAGACGGTGAGCGCGAAGAAGCTATTGGCTGCCATGAAGAAAAAGGATTCCAACGACTGGTGGAAAGGATTGAAAAAAATAGATTAGGGGCTTTTCAGGGCCTCGAGGAAGTTCCGTTTCCATTTCACGAATTGCTGGTGGTCCATTCCGAGATAGACCAGTTCGCGCTCATCGAATGAATGGACCACGCGCCTCAGCTCCGGCTCGAAGCGCTCAAGGCCGAATTCCTTGAGGAACGCCCGGTACTTCCTGAGTTTGAAATCCGAATATATGAGCAGCGTGAGAATGTCAATCTGGTCCTTTTTCCCTTTTATGCTCCCTCTTCTGTCAATCTCAGCACCCTGCTTGAGGATAACAAGAAGCTCAGGGATTATGGTCCTTATGCCTTCCACCTTGGCTGTATGCCTGGAGAGGGCCTCCACGGGTACGGCCAGCCTGGACCAGTGGCCAAGATAGATGTCTATGTCGAAACCTTCCTGCCGGATCTCGTATTTCCTGAGCCGCTCGTTCTTGGCAATATCGAACTCTGACCTGAGCGCGTCGAGCTCCGAATAGTCTACAACTATGTCTATGTCCTTGGATTTGTGGGCCTTTGTCCACAGGTAAGCGGCCCAGCCGCCTATCACTATGAAGTTGAACCGCTTTGATATCTCCAGGAGCTTCTCCCAGCTCGCTTTGGTCACAAGCTCGCTCCAGAACTCCTGCGTCTTCATCCGAACATCCTCCTTTCAAGCGCATCGGCAAAATCCCTTGCATACCACGTCCGCAGATTCCAGAGGTCCACAAAAGCCTGCGGAGCTGAGACGACGCCTTTCCTGATGAACGGATCGGCCTTAAGGACGAAAACATTCGGCGGGCCGGCGGCAGGAGGAAAACGTCGCCTTGCTTCGTCAAGCGCTGCCGTGTCCGCATAGGCATAGACCTCGCTGTAATCCGCCGGAGCATCTTTGTACATGAAACGATAAGCGCTGAAGGCCGTAAAAGAGACGCCAGCCGGCATCAGCCGCTCTATCTCGCCTGGTGGAGCTTCATAGCGGGTGGAATAAGCAGTATCTTTTCCGAGGCCACGGATAGTAGCCCAGTAAAGCATCGTTTTCTTCGCATCGACAAGCTCGAAATGCCTTGCCCTCACGTCTATGGCCCCCATGGCGCGGAGGGGCGAAAGGGCATTGCTCACGGTGCTCAGGGAGATGGAGAATTTTTTTGACAGCTCCAGCTGGGTGAAACGCGTCTGGTGGCCTTCAAGCCAGCGTTCCAGGATGTCGCGGTAGACGATTTCCTTTTTCGAGAGCATGTTTCTATTTATGAGCAGTGTTATTTAAATATGTTTCGATAGATATCGAAAGTTAAGAAAAAAGGCAAAACGGAAAGATTACTCGTTGCTGACAAGGCTCCAGACGGCCTTCACGAGCTTGTGGGCGAAGTTGAACGTCACTGACTTGGAGCTGACGGTCTCAAGCGTCGAGCCGCGTTCTGAGACATAGCCCTCTTCGACCATCCCAATGCCCGGAATCACAGGGCCGGCGGGTTTGTAGAGTACCTCACCGTTGCCTGAGGTTAACGGGTTGCCGTTGACATCGTTGGAGTCGAAGTCGAAGGTCGCGTCTCCTGACGAATCGATGTTCGTAATGCCCATGATCCAGCAGTTGGTGGCATCCGCGCCGGCATGCTCTGCCACTCCGACGTAGACGTCAGCGCATGTGGAGCTTCCGCACACATTGTTGCCTTCACCGGTGCTCTTGAGCAGGTTGCCGATGTCGTTTTGGCCTTGCTTGGGGGCCTCCACATCCTGACGTGTCTCTACCAGGATGCCACCACCAATCGCATCGTATTTGACTGTCCGGCCGCCTGTCGGATATTCCGAAAGCCCATATTGGTTTGTGGATGGTGAGAGATGCATAAGCAGGGTGCCTTGGGTCAGAGTAACAGAACCGCATGCGCTCGACGCGTTCAGAACGACGATGAAGTGGTTGTCTGAAAGCATGTCAACCGCACCAGTGTCGTCTTTGACAGTGAAGACGTTCCCGCTTTCCTCGGAAGTGACTTTCAGATAAGGTGCCCGGATTGCGCATGCCACAGTGCCATCACCCATATACGGGCCTGTTGACGCACTAATCTGCAGAACGGTTGATTTTATCTCTAATTCCAGGCTCTTCATATCGTCGGAAGTGATATCAAGACCTCCGTAAATTAGATTCCAAGGTGCGGGATTCTGCGCAATCGTAACATAATCGCCTGCCTCAAGGGTCTCGCTGCCCGAAGAGGACACGTCTTCGATATCTTCTGCATAGATGATTATCGTCCTCAGGCTGTCCGGCTTCGTCGAGGCCACGGAACCTGCCCTGTTCTTCCAGCCGAGTGCGACGTCATAGCCCGGATTTGTTCCGTTGTTGGGGTCAAGTCTCTGGCTGTCAATCAGCTCAATCTCGTTTGCGAATATAGCGACATCAGCCCACTTGGTCCCTGCGGCAGAGCCGAGCGCAGTCTTGTACACGTGGAATCGGTATACCTTGCCACCTATATTGAACTCCTTGGTCTGGCCCGGGTCGACCTTGTCCTTCTTCAGGATGTTGCCGTTGGCGTCAATGACGGACAGAATGGCAGATGCAGTGCTGTCATGGGTCTCAAGGTCGTCCAGCTGGAACCTGAGGTCATCAATAGGAAGTGATTCTCCCACGTTCAGAATGCCTGATACTGCCTCCTGGGCCAGCTTTATGGAACCACCATTCACCAGCGTATTCTGGTCAGTGAGGCCTGCCACCGGAGCGTTCATCTCGCTGAGTATCCACTGCTCGCCCAGGAACCAGACTTTTACCCTGTGCCTCTCTGTGGCGTCTTCAATCGTTGTGTCGCCCGGAGCATCTGTCTTGCATGCAGAGTAGTCCAGGCCATTGGCCGCTGTGCAGACCGGAATGCCGGTCTCATCAGAGGCAGGACCATCGAACTTCTGCGTGTAGGCGATGAAGTGCAGATTGCCGATGATATCGTCCACATCGGAATCGAATTCAGTGGAACCGGATATCCATATCGCCTGTTTCTCCACATATACGTCGCCGGAATCAGCATCTACCAGCTGCTGGTCGTCCAGCACTGGGAACTCGTTGGCACCAATCTGGTACATGAATGTCTCGGTCGGACCCAGGTTGCCGCCTGCTCCGTCTGTGAAAGGGTTTGCGTTCTCTGCGGTGTCAGAGCCGCCCATAGCATATTCCGCATCTGGATCTCCGGTCACATTCGGCTGCCTGTCTCCGATCTGCCTATTGAGGTAATCACCGATGAGGTGGCCGCCTTCGATAACTACGACGTTGCCAGCATCAGCGCCGGCATCGGTATTTGCATCAACATCTCCACCCACGCCAGCATCAGCATATGTATGTGTATCTGCATCGGTATCGGGGGCGGTATCTGTGCCGCTATCCCTATCAAAGGCATTAGCGGGGGTTTTGTTTTTGTATGGCGGCTGAGTGGTCTCAGACGGACTGGCAGCATCATTCCCGAGCTCCTGGGGATAGATAACCTTGTAGCAGCCCGGGCCGGCGGTCAGAACTGCGCTCAGCACTGCGAGCTGGGTAAACTTCATCTGGCATTCTTTGAATCTGCCCCAAAATCCCTTCTTCCCGCCGTCATTTTCACAATCAGCATTCCTTCTGGCATTCCGTTCTTTCTCATCAAACCTAAGTTCCATCCATATCGACCTCTGGTTGATATTATACACTATAATGTGAGTGGTAGGTTTTATAAACATTCGCATAAAACCATATTTTAACACAAATAGATGATGAAAGCGCGTGAAAGTCGGCTTTTTATATAATCCAGCCAGAATGAGATTGGAGGGGCTGGAACAGGATATGGGACTTCAGGAGAAATTGAAAGAGCTCGAGGACGAGCTTGCGCGCACGCAGAAGAACAAGGCTACCGAATACCATATCGGCATCCTGAAGTCCAAGATAGCCCAGATAAGACGGGAGCTGCTCAGCCCGAGGAAGCACGGGGCGAGCGCAGGCGGTTTCGATGTAAAGAAGAGCGGCGATGCCACTGTAGCGATAATCGGCCTGCCAAGCGTCGGGAAATCCACCCTGCTCAACATGATAACCAATGCGGAATCCAAGGCGGCTGCCTATGCCTTCACCACATTGAGATGCATCCCTGGCATAATGGAATACAAAGGCGCCAAGATACAGGTGCTGGACCTGCCAGGCATAATAGAAGGCGCCAAGGACGGCAAAGGAAGAGGCCGTGAAGTCATCGGAGTGGCAAGGACAGCGGACCTGCTCCTCATACTCATAGAGGCCATGAACCCGAAACAGCTGAGGGTGATAGAGAGCGAGCTTTATGGCTTCGGCATAAGGATGAATGCCAGGAGGCCCAGGATATCCATATCAAAGACCGCCAGGGGCGGTGTCATCATAAACTCCACTGTGCACCTGACCAAGATAAGCGATAGGGAGATACTGGCCGTCTTGGGAACATACAGCATCTACAATGCCAATGTCATCCTCAGATGCGACGCCACGATAGATGAGTTCATAGACGTGCTGGAAAGCAACCGCGCGTATATGCCATCGGTGTATATCCTGACCAAGGCGGACCTTGTCAAGGACCTGCCCAAACTTCCGTTCAGCTATATCGCACTGTCCGCCGAGACAGGAATGGGATTCGATGAGCTCAAAAACGCGATCTACGACAAGCTGAACCTGATACATATCTACACGAAACGCAGAGGCGAGGATGCTGACCTGACAGAACCGATGATAGTCCGCAGTGGCATAACCGTTGGAGAACTCTGCGAGAAGCTCCACAGGGATTTGAAGAAGGATTTCCGCTACGGGCTGGTCTGGGGCAAGAGCGTGAAGCACCAGCCCCAGAGGGTGGGCATATACCACATGCTCGAGGACGGGGACATACTGCAGGTTGTGAAGAGATGACCGCAGGGGTTACACAATTATAAATGATTTGCAGCATATAATCTATAGAGCTTTTTCTGAGGTGGTGGTATG
>JACCLH010000043.1 GCA_013425375.1 Microcaldota archaeon
GCGGCATACCCGCCGACAATAGCCATATTCCATATGTTGGCTCCGAGCGTGAGCATCCCTCCGTCTCCGAACGCCAGCGCCTGCACAATGAGCACCGAAGACATTATCAGCACAGCCGCATCAACGCCGAAAAGCATGACCGCGAGCGCTGCACCGACGAAATGGCCGCTGGTGCCGCCTGCCACAGGGAAATTCAGCATCTGTGCAGCGAATATGACCACCGCCAGCATGGCGTACTTGAGCGTCTTCTCCCTTGTCATGCTCTGCCTCAGGTTCCTCAAGGCGAGGAGCAACGGCAGCAATGACAGGAGCAGCATGACGACGCATATCCAGCTCGTCAGGAATCCGTCCGGAGTGTGCATGGCCGTTAATAAACAGCACGGCTATAAAAAATTATGGTCGTAGGCCTGGCTCCATCCAAACCAATCATCCTCGTATCAGGCAATCCGCTGGTCCCAGGGGATTCCATCGCTCTAAGGATAATGCCAAGGCTCCAGGAGCGTTTCCCCAAAGCCGAATTCCGTGAGTTCGATTCCGCAGAGAATCTGGAGGATGCCGGCAGGGACCTCATCATGGTTGATGCGGCCAAGGGCATAGACCATGTCACCCTGCTGGAAGGTGTGGAGAACCTGGAGCAGAGCGAGGTCTACTCCATGCATGATTTCGACCTTTCGGTAACCCTGAGGATATTATTGAAGATAAAAGCCATAGATTCTGTGAGGATAGTCGCCATCCCGTCTGATTATCCTGAAGAAAAAGCAGTGGAAGAGGCTGCAGCGCTCATCTCCACCTTACTTTGAGGAAGTGCGTGGCGCAGCTCATGCACGGGTCATAGGCGCGGATGAGCTTCTCTATCTCAAGCGGGATGCCCTCTTTCGGCATCTCCCTGTCCAGCATATCCTGCACCAATGCGCCGATATCCTTGTCCATCTTTATCTGGTTCTGGGAGGTCGGTATCACCAGGTCCGCGTTCTCTATCTTCCCATCAGCGTCTATGCTCAGATTATAATACAAGGTGCCCCTCGGTGCCTCAAGCACTCCGATGCCCTGCGACTTCCTTGGTTTTATCTGCTTTTTCGGCTCCTCCTTGAATTCCATCCTCTCAAGGAGCTCTATGGAGGAGTCTATGCAGTGCACGATTTCTATGGCCTGAGCCAGGTTGTTATGGAAGACATTGGTAGAGGGGAATGTCTTCAGGTATCCGGACATGTCCCTGAGGGTGTCCTTGTGGAGCGTATCCTTGTTGATGTTCATCCTGGACAGGGCCCCGACCACATATGGCCTGCCCTGGAACTCAAAGCCTGGCGCAGTGGAATAGGGGACAACCATCTTCTCCAGGTGGTGCCTGATGTTGGAGCGGCTTATGCAAAGGCCGTCCGAAGTCATCACGTCGCCGTCAAGGTAGCTGAAGCGGTTGTTCCTGAGCGATATGTACATGGTGTCGGTATCAAGATGCCATCCGCATTTGTGGAATATGTCCACGAATTCGATGGCCGCCGCCCTTATGCCCTTCAGCGTCTGGACGAGTTTCTTGGCATCCTCCTTCTTCGGGATTTTCATGAATCCGCCCACCTGCGGGAACGGCGCATGGACCGCCCTTCCTCCTGTCAGCACGCAGAGGTCGTTGCCGGCGCTTTTCACATCGAATGCCTTGTGTATCAGGTCATGCTCATAGCCATTGTCCGCGAAATCCAGTACCGAGTCCTTACCGAAGATATCAGGCAGGCAGAATAAGTAGAGGTGCATGGCATGATCCCGTATATTGAGGCCATAAAGAAGCAGGTCCCGCATGGCCACTGTCTGCTCGGAGGGCTCCACCCCGAAGGCGTTCTCCACGCAGTTTATGCAGCACATCAGGTGCGCGATTGAGCACGTTCCGCATATCCTGGACACTATCTGATGGACTCCCAGAGCCGGTTTTCCCACAGCCGCCTGGGTGAAGAACCTCTTGTTCTCGTCTATCCTAAGCTTGGAGCTGACCACCTTCCCGTTCCTGACTTCCACGTCCAGGTCGGTGTGCCCCTCTATCTTGCTTATGTTCTTTATCGTGATGTCGAAGTTATGACTGTGCATCCTTTCCCCCCTTAGCTTATTACCCCGAACTGCTTCAGGTATTTGTCCAGGACCTTCAGGAAGACCGGCTCCACCATCGGGCAGCCGTCCACCTTGTCATCCACCTTGACGACCTTGTCCAGCGGCAGGACCTTCTCGTAGAGGTCCCATTTCTTCAGGAACGGCTCTATCTTCACCTTGATATGCTCCGGGAAGTCGTTGCGCTGGGCGGACGGATATCCGGTGCAGGCGCAGGAGCCTATGGCGACAAGGTATTTCGCCTTTGAGCGGATGAGCATGAGCTGCTCCTTGTCCCTGTCGTTGGATATGGCCCCCTCCACGAACGCCACATCCAGCTCGTCCAGCGCATTCTTGGACTTCAGCACCTTGCAGTAGCGGAAGTCCAGGAGCTCCTTCCATTGGAAATAGCGAGTATTCATCATCTCAATGAACATTATGGAACTGTCCTCGCAGCAGGTGAACGTGAACCA
>JACCLH010000063.1 GCA_013425375.1 Microcaldota archaeon
TGCCTGCTATAATGAGATGATTCACCTCAGTCTTGATACCTGCCCTTCCGAGGCTTATGAGAGGAAAAAACGGAATTCTTAAATGGTGAGACTATGAAACAAAATCAACGAGGTAACATTAAATCAGGATACCACAGCCAGCCTCCTGGCTGTGGCAACGACTGCACCGAGGTCGTCAGCAGGCCCGCGCACATTTAAAATTTGAGATGGCTTATGCTATCGGTGTTCTTATGGTTGTCGGTCTTGTTCCGCCTGAAGAAGAAGAAAGGCTGCTGAAAAAGCTCATGGAGTATTACAGGCAGCTCTACCCTGGTGTGGAGTTCAACCGCAAGGAAGCGGCACTCACCCGCAAGGACGTGGGGGAATTATACTATACTTATCCTGGAGAGGAGACCGAGGCCACGGCCGCTGAGAAGATGCGGTTGATAAGCTCGGCCATAGCCGGCGGCTATTCCACCCCTATGATCGTCCTGCAGAAGAAGGGGAAGATGGTGCTTCTTGACGGCCATAGGAGGGCCAGAGTCGCCTATTCCCAGGGCATGGGCTGGAAGGCATACGTCATCGTGCCATCCAAGGACATAAAATTCGGCATAGAAGAGATGATACTGGGCAAAATCAAGGACCTGTACGGCAAATAGCTAATCGCCATGGTCAGCCCGGCTCGGGAGCAGGCCCTTGCTTTTCACCCACCAGTAGGCCACCCATGTGGAGATGACGGTGGAGCCGATGAGGAGCACAGTGTACCATCCTGCATCCTGGGGGCCCATATTGAAGGCAGGGTTGCTCAGGGCGGTGGCGATGGTGTTGGGCACCAGGACAGCGGTGCCGATGACAGTGAGATAGGCCACCAGCATGGCCAGCTTGTTGTTCAGGATCTGGAGCTGGTTGTTGTAGATGCTCTGGATGACCTCGAGGCCGCTGGCCACCACGTCGCTCATGTGCTCTGCCAGGCCTATCTGGTAGTTCACTTCCATGGCCAAGGCACCAAGCCTCTGCAGGATCTTCTGGTCATCGGTGAGCAGCTCTGGGTCCCCATAGCGGAGGCTGTTCAGCACGTCCACGGTCTCCCAGAGGCCGCCCAGGTAGGTGATGAGGGCATGCTTCATCATATGGATGTCCTTGCCTATCTCCTCGCGTGGCGCTTTGATGTCAGAAAGCTTCTCGCTGAGCTGGTCGGAATTGGTTTCTATCTCGCGGAGGTGGTCGAAATTGCGCGCGTTGTTCTCGTCTATGATACGGATGAGGACCAGCGTGAGCTTGTCTGTCGGCGCTATGTTGGGCTTTATCTTCCTCATGAATATCTTGGCATAGCGCCTGAGCCTGAAGAACCGCTTGACTTCTGTGGTGTGTATGGTCAGGACAAGGCCGGCGCGCAGGAGGATGAGCAGGTATTCTATCTTGACATCAAAACCGTTCACGATTATGGCCGGGATATAGATGCCCATCTCGCTGTCCATATCCTCGTAGCTGCCCCTGTTGCCCCTGATCAGGCTGTTGACAAGCGTCTCGCTGAACCCGAGCGAGGATGCGATGCGTGGCGCGTCGTTCTTGAGGTCGTCCACGATATAGTCTGCCCAGGAGACCGATCCGGCCTTTATCATGCCCGTGAAATCAGTGACTTTGCGGGCCTCCAGCTCCATGGTCTTGCCGTTCTTGAGGAGGCTGACGCAGAAGCCCTTCTCCTCCAGCGACAGGATTATCTTCTCGTCGCCGTGGGTCTTGCGGATTTTATGGACTAGGTCCTTACTTAAGGCCATGACGTCACCTGCTGGGAGCATGCAGCTTCCGGCCGATTTCCTACAATAAGTTGCGACTTCGGATATTTAAAAACCTAACTATTGGGCGGGAGGCGTCATTCGGCCTTGCGCCTGTGGACGTGCGACACTGGAAATGCCTTCTCGTTGTCTTCCAGCGCCCTTATACCCGGCAGGTCCTTGCCGCAGAGGTATTCTATGAGCGCCTTGCCTGACAGGCTGACATAGCCGAAATACTTCTTATCTATGCCGAGCTTGTCTATGGCGGTTATTGTGTGGCCGCCTCCGAGCAATGAGAACGCGTCGCATCTGGCGATGGCCTCCAGCAGGGCCATGGTGCCCCTGGAGAAGTCCTCCAGCTCATACACGCCCATCGGCCCGTTCATCACTATGCAGTGCGAGTTGTTTATCACTTCCACATAGCGCTGGATGGTCTTCTGGCCTATGTCCCATATCTGGCCGCGCTTTATGGCATCGGCATCCACCTCATGCCTCTGCATGTCTATGGAAAGGCCGACATCCACAGGAAGCACTATCTTGCCGTCGAATTGCTCCAGCAGGGCTTTCGCCTCAGGTATCTTCTCCTCAAGCTTCGAGGTCCTGAGATACTCCTGCGAATCTCCCACATGGTGGCCTGCGGCCCTGAGAAGGAGCACCGCGAGCGCCCCGCCGACCAGCACTTCCCTTGCCCTTCCGTCAGCCAGCCATTTCTTCATGACCGCGAACGAGTCATCCACCTTTGAGCCGCCGAATATGAATGTCACGTCCTTGCAGTTCCTGACCTTGTCCACCGCCTCCACTTCTCCGGCGAGCACATCCCCATAGAAGCATGGCATCTTCTTGGCGAAGCCCACGACGCTGGAGTGCTTCCGGTGGGCGACTGACAACGCGTCAAGCACATAGTAATCCGCGATGGGAGCCAGGTGGTAGATTATCTCGCCTTCTCCGTGCGGATGCTCGGTCTCGCAGTGGAGATGGCGGACATTGTCAAGGACCAGTATGTCGCCATCCTTCAGCGAGGCTATCGCTTTCTTGGCGTTCTCGCCGATGACGTCATCCACATAGAGTATGTCTCTCCCGAGAAGATGGTGGAGCACCTTCGCGTGCTGCTCCATGGGAAGGAAATCCTTATCGCCCTTCCTTCCCTGGTGCGCGAGCACGACCACCCGGCCGCCGCGGTCGCTGAGCTCCTTTATCGTTTTCGCATGGGTGGTCAGGCGCGCACCGGGGACTATCTTCCCGTTTTCGATTGGGCAATTCAGGTCCGCACGCACCAGTATCTTCTTCCCGCGCACCTCGTAGTCAGCTATCTTCCTCATCGCCACCACTTTTATTGGCAGCAGTCTTGACCGCATCTTTGGGGCCCGCCTCACTCTTGGCTGCCGTTTTTGAGGCGCCTTCAGCCGTCTTGGTGGCCTTCTTCTTCCAGTCGGCCTTGGACGGGCAATTAGGGTCTATGCACATGGTATATCTGATTCTCCCTTTTTTAACGTTTATAGTGGGCTTGCCGCAGGACAGGCATGGCTTGCCGGCAGGCTGCACGAAGCTTCCTGGAGGCAGCGGATAGGAGTTCCTGCAGTTCGGGTATCCTGTGCACCCGATGAACTGGCGCTTGTCCCTCATGCGTATTATGCGCAGCTGGTTGCCGCATTTTTCGCAGGGCCCAAGTATGTTCTCCCGCTCCTGGCTTATCTTGAGGGCCTCGGCCAGGTCCTTGCCTATCTTCTCCTCGTTCCTCTTCCATTTGTCCAGCAGCTGGGTGAGTATCTCCTTGCTCTCCTTTATCACGGTCTCCTTGTCCAGCTTGCCTTCCTGGATGGCCTCCATCTCGTCTTCCATCTTCCTTGTGAGGTTCTCGTCCAGTATCTCAGGCGCGTATTTCTGCAGGACATCAGACACCTTGAGCCCGAAATCGCTTACCTCTATGGACTTGGCACCGCCTGCATATCCCCGCTTGAATAGCGTGTCCACGATCACCGAACGGGTGGCCTTGGTCCCGAGATGGCGCTTCTCCAGCTCAGACACTATGGACGCCTGGGTGTATCTCTTCGGGGGCTTGGTCTCCTTCTTCGTGTTCTTCTTGGAGCCGACCGCCACATCCTCATCCTTCTCGAACTTCGGGAGCTCGACATCCTCGGGTGTGTAATATTTTCCGTAGAACTCGGTCCAGCCTTTCTCCACAAGCCTGCTGCCTGATGCCGCATAGGCCTCTCCGCCGGCATCGACCTCAATCCTGCTCCTTTCCCTCTTGGCCGGAGGGGCGAATGAAGCCAGGAACCTCCGTACGATCAGGTCATAAAGGTTCTTCTCGGTCCCGCTCACAGTGCTTTTCATGCCGGTCGGGTGTATGGCTGGGTGCGCCGGGTCCTCCTTCTTGCCCTGGACCGGCTCGGTCCAGCGGTTCTCCATCACTTTCTTGGCCAGCTTGGTGTATTCGTTGTTGGATGCGAGCGCGGAAAGTATGGGCTGGAGCTTGATGCTGGGCGGTATCTGCTGGGATGACGTCCTTGGATATGTTATGAGCGATGCCTCATAGAGGCTCTGGGCAAGTTCCAACGTCCTGGACGGACTGTAGCCGAAAAGGCGGTAGGCCTCCACCTGGAGGCTGGTGAGGTCGAAATTCGGCTGCGCAGGGACCTCCTGCTCCTTTACATCCACGCTCAGGACAGTGCCGTTGTCCTTTGTGCGCTCAAGCGCTTCCTGGGCTTTGGCCTCCTCCATGAATCTTCCGGCCTTGTGGGTGAACTCGACATCCTTTATCTTCACGGTCAGCTCCCAGTACGGCACAGGGACGAACGCGCGTATGTCCTTCTCCAGACTGGCGATAAGCGACAGGGCAGGCCCCTGGACACGGCCGATGGAGAGCACTTTGTAGCCATGGGCGCGGTGGAGCGCGGCCATGAGGGCGCGGCTGAGGTTTATGCCGTAGTACCAGTCCACTATATGCCTGGTCTCCCCGGCATAGGCGTTGTTGTAGTCGAATTCACTCCTTTCCGTATATGCTTCGTATAGGTCCTCCTTGGTGAGGGCCGAGAACTTCATCCTCCTTCCTTCGCGGATGGTGGTGGCGAAGCGGAAGACATTGTATGCGATTGTGGAGCCCTCGATATCATAGTCGCAGGCGGATACGAACGTGTCCGCCTTCTTGCCGAGCTTCTGTATGAGCTCCACATAACCTTTGGTGTAGGCAGCCGCCTTGGAAGCCTGATAGGAAGGCACCCATTCGATGTCAAAGACCGGGTAGCCGTGCGATTTCTCCTTCTCCACAAGAGTATAGACATGGCCGACCGCAGGGGCTACGACTATCTCCTTGCCCTGATGGGTCGCCTCATAGTAATATACGCCATTGTGGGCCTTCTTGTGGACCGAGTCCCCTATGGCCATGGCTATTTTCTCAGCTACGCGTGGTTTCTCTGCAACAATGAGTTCCATAAGAATCTGATTCCTCACTTGAAATCGCAATAAATAAATATGTGATGGCGGATTGCGCAGACCGTGCCCCACCCACCTGCCGCACGCACCTGTTGCATGATGCCGAAGGGTTGCTGGCGAATCATGTGGTCCGACCGGTCGCCAAACCTGATGGGTTTATCTAAGGTAACATTTATATACTTAATGTTACTTTAATATACTTATGTATACAACAATAAGAATACCAGGAGTGCTCAAGCACCGGCTGGATGAGATGAAGCTGCAGGAGAGCGAGAGCTATGCGGAAATAATCGAAGACCTGATAGAAGACAGGCTTTCGCTCAATCCCAGCTTCATAGCGCAAATCGAAGAACGGAGAAAGGAGCACAAAAGGGGCAAGACAGTTTCTTTGGAAGAACTCAAAAAAGAAACAGGTCTTTGAATGTATTCCATAGGGTTCGTCGAATCCGCCCGGAAGGAATTCAGGCAGTTAAGCGATGACGACCAGCGTAGGGTGATTGCCGTCCTTGAACGGATACGGGTGAGGCCGCATTCGTTCACACTGAGATTGAGCGGTTCAAGGGCCTACCGCCTGCGTGTCGGAAGATTGCGGGTAATCGCAGATATCATTGAAGAGAAGCAGGAGATAATCGTCCTTAAAATAGGCAACAGGGAGAGCGTATACCTGCCGTGACACACCCATACTCGTCCGAGACCCGAAAAAACAGCCGCAGCAAAAATTTTCAGGAAAAACAGGGCGATTTACGAGAGAAAGCGCGGGTTGCGAGCGGATGTTTTGGTGGGGTGTGGGTGAATACGCGAGTGGGACGCGAGCGGATTTTTGTTTGCGGGTTTTGTTTTTTTGTTATTGGTTTTTGTTGTTTTTTGCATCATTCGTACATCAGCGCTTCGACCGGGTCCATCTTCGCCGCCCGCCAGGCGGGCAGAAGTCCAGCCAGCAGTCCGACACCGACAGAGAAGATGAATACGAATGCTATGATGCGCTGCCTGAGGAAAACAGGGATTGCGAACGTGTCCTGGAGCACCTGGAGGACGATGGCCCCCAGGATGAGCCCTATTATGCCGCCTGCCAGCCCGATTATCACGCTCTCCGTCAGGAACAGGAAGAGTATGTCGCCCTGCCTGGCACCCACGGCCTTGAGTATGCCTATCTCCTTTATCCTCTCAAGCACGTTCATGAACATGGTGTTGGCTATGCCTATGGCGCCCACGACAGAAGCTATCAGCGTGATTGCGGCAAGCACCAGCTGGACCGACAGCAGGACAGTGCCGACAATCTCCATTATCTGGGCGGATGTGATGACCGAGAAATCAAGGTCGTCCATCTTCACACGATGGTTGGCCGCCAGCTTGCGCTCTATGCTGTCCTTGACTTTGTCCACATTGAAGCCCTCACCTATCTGGACGTAAATCAGGCCGACCTCGTCCGGAAGGAGCTGCCCTTCGAACAGCTTCCGGCCATCATCGAACGGAAGGTAGATATTGTAGTCGTCGCTGGAGCCGGCCATGCCGCCTATCTCCTTCTGGATGCCGACCACCCGGTAGTTCTTTCCGTTTATCTGGACCACGCTGCCGACTTCCACCTTGTCCTTGCCGAATGTCTCCGTGGCCGCCTTATATCCGAAGAATGCCACGTTCTTCTCGCTCTCCTTGTAATACCTGCCGGACGCCACCTGCATGTAGCTGCCGTACATGTCAAAGGCCTTGCTGTCCATGGGATATACCATGGCTGAGACGTTCTTGCCCTTGAATGAGAGGCTGGCCCTGCTGAACATGGCACGGGCGACTTCCTTGACTCCGGCTATGCTCTTGATATCATCCACATCCTCCTGGTAAAGCTTGCCGCTGGTCCTGAGCATCGACATGCTGCCGCCGCTCATCATCTCCTCGATTGAAGATATGGGGTATACGAACATCATGTCGGCCCCGAACGCCGACATCTGCGTGTTTATTTCCCTGTTGACGCCCTCGCTTATGGAGAGTATGACCACGATGGCTATCACTCCTATGACCAGGCCTATGATGGTGAGCCAGCTGCGCAGGCTCCTCTTGGCGAGGTTCTTGAACGAATATGCCACTGCGTCAAAAAAGTCCATCTACTCGTACCTCAGCGCTTCTATGGGGTCTATCTTAGCCGCTTCTATGGCAGGGAATGTGCCTGACACCAGGCCCACGACCATAGAGAACGCCAGCGCGCCCCAGATGGCCAGCGGGTCGAACACGAACGCCACACCGAACCCGTACAGCAGGACGAAGCCTATCGCCCCGGCCACCACCAGACCTATGAAGCCGCCGACCAGGCCTATCATGGCGCTCTCCACCAGGAATATGTTCCTTATCTCGTGCTGGGATGCGCCCACGGCTTTCATTGTACCTATCTCCTTGCGCCTTTCCAGCACGCTCATGAACATGGTGTTAGCTATGCCTATGCCGCCGACTATGAGCGAGATGGATGCGATGGCGGCCAGGAAAAGGCTGAGCAGGTTCATGACTTCGCTGAACTGGTCGTTGATGAACTTGGAGGTTATCACCCCGAAATCCTTGTCGTCCTCGGTGACGCGGTGGGAGGCGAGCAGGATGTCCTCTATCTGCGCGGCCACGGCATCCACGTCCGAGCCCTCTTTGAGCGTGAGCCTTATGGCGGATATCTCGTCCTTGAGAAGCGACTTGTTGAACAGCTCCTTGGCATCATCGAACGGTATGAAGATTATGCTGTCCATCGGCGCGAAGGAATTGCCGCCCTCTTTCAGGACGCCTATGACCTTGAACTTCTGGTCGGCCAGGTAGATGCTGGACTGGGCCTGGGGTTTCTCATCAAAAGAATCAGCGATGCTCCAGCCCAGGCCGGCCACGCGGCGGTCGTTCGCCTCTATGAACCTGCCGGAGTCTATCTCCACCGGAACGGTGTCGTCGAACACACCTGCCTCTACGCCATAGACGCCGGAGCTGATGGACTGGTTCTTGAACGTGACTGTGGTCTGGCCGGCAATCACCTTGGTTATGCTCTGTATCTCGGGTATCTTCTTTATCTTCTCATAATCCTTCTCGAAAAGCTTGCCGCTGGTCGGAGCGAAGGATGTCATCGACATGCCTGACGTGCTCTTTTCCGGGTTGGTGGGCGTTATGATTATGGTCCTCGGCCCGAAGTCCTCAAGCTGGGAGAGCACATCCTGCTTCAGCCCCTGCACAAGGCCCACCAGCAGTATGACCGAGGAGATGCCCACTATGATGCCAAGCACGGTCAGGAAGGAGCGCAGCTTCTGGTGGTTCAGCGCATCGAAGCTGAAATGCACCATCTCCGCCAGGTTCATGGGGAGCTCACTTCTTCCTGAACTTGAAGAACCATATCAGGATGGCTATCAGGACCAGGCCGCCTATGACCAATGGCAGCGGGTCGGCCTGTTGCGTGGTGCCGTTATATACAGATATGTCCTGGACTACATCCTTTGTCTTCCACTCCCCTGATTGGTCCCGGTAGTTGATCTTGATGTTGGCAGGGTACGTGCCTGGCCCGGTGGCATTCACATTCACCAGGAACTGGACCGTGGAGAAGTCATCCTTCTGCAAGCCTCCGATGTATTGCCTGCCGGATATGTCCATGGAGCGCAGGACCGGGGATGAGAATTCCACCTCCACATTCTCTATGCTGTAGGAACCTAGGTTGGAGACTAGCACGGATATCGTGTGCTCTGCGCCCATGGTGAGCGGCAATGGCCTTGCCTCCAGGAATATGCCCACGTCGGCATCTGATGTTATGGTTATCGGTATGCTCCTGCTCTCCTCGCGCTGGACATCCTTCTCTATCCAGGTAAGGTCCGCAGGCACAAGATTGAGGCCTGGCGGCAGCTCTGCGAACACAAGACTGGACGCTGTGGCTGTCCCGCCCGGAGCCACATCGCCGAATTTCAGCTCGCTGTGGTCGCTGAGCCTGAGGCCGCTGTCCTGGAACGCGAGCCGCACATCCTTTAGCGTCTCGGTGCCGCTGTTCTTTATCTGGATGGTCAGTGTGCTGTCCTGCCGGGTTATCACATCACCCTGCTGGATGAACTGCAGGTCCAGCTTATCGTTGCGGACTGTCATGCGCAGGGTGGTGTTCTCATCATGTGTGAGCCCGATTTCGTCCTCGTAGCTTATCAGCACGACCATGTCCAGCGGGCCGTCGGTCGCATCCCTGGAATCAAGCGATGCTGAAACGCTCTCCTCATCAGTAACGGTCCCCAGATAAAGCTGGTCTGTGCCGTAAAGGGAGATATCACCGGGTATCCTGATGCGCACGTTGTTGGCCACGCCCCCATCGTTTGTTATCGTGAGGACCACATCATCCACGCCGCCAAGCAGGCGCTTGTCTGCGGATATGGAGAATTCAGGCTCGTTGACTATGGTCACAGGTACGGATATCGTATTCACCGTGGTCTTGGAAAGGCCTGTGCTCGGGTCCCGGACATAACCCTGGAAGACGGCGTTCAGCAGGTAGATGCCCGGCCTTGCGTCGTCCTTGACCCTGAAAGGTATGGTGACCACTGTGGAGCCGCCGGAAGTGATGTCAGCCAGCTTCGGGGCTGATGTCACCACCAGCTCGGACGGCGTGTCCAGGGTCATGGTGAGCGAACTGACGCTCTCGCTTCCCGTTGGGTTGGAGACCGTGATGGTCACCACGCCCGGCTCTCCGGGCCTGAAGAAGTCCTTGCTGACCGTATAACCGGTCACAGATATGCCAGCGAAAGACACGCAGGCCAGAACCAATACCAGAAACATCGCTTTCCAGATTTCCATAGTTTGCACCTAGCTGACGGTCTGCCCGTCCCTTATCCTTATCATCCTCTTGGTCGTCTTGGCTATGTACTCATCATGCGTGATGATTATTATCGTCCTGCCTTCCTTGTGGAGCTCCTTGAACAGTTCCAGCACCTCGTGCCCGGTCTTGGAATCCAGGTTGCCGGTCGGCTCGTCGGCCAGGACTATCTCCGGGTCGTTGACAAGGGCCCTGGCTATGGCGACCCTCTGCCTCTGCCCTCCGGAAAGCTGGCTTGGCAGGTGCTCGAGCCTGTCGCCCAGGCCCACCCGCTCCAGTAAAGCCTTGGCATGCCCCTTCCTGTCCCTGCACTGCTTCCTGCACAGTAGCAGTGGAAGCTCCACGTTCTCCAATGCAGTCAATGAAGGTATGAGGTTGAAGGTCTGGAACACGAATCCTATCTTCTCGCCCCTTATCCTTGCCTGCTCCTCATCGTCCATGGTGCTGGTCTCTATGCCGTCCACATACCTCTTGCCGGACGTGGGGCTGTCCAGCAGGCCCATGATGTGCAGCAGGGTGGACTTGCCTGAGCCGCTCGGCCCCAGGATGGATACCAGCTCGCCCTGGTGTATGTGCAAATCTATGTCCTTGAGTGCCTCCACGATGATGTCGTCGCCCATGTGGTAGACCTTGCGTATGTCCTCCAGACGCAGCACTTCCTTTGCGGTCATCCCATCATCTCCCGGGTAAATTGTAACATCAGATGACTGCTCCTGATATGTTCTTTAGCCTTACGGAGGGCGTCCTTGCCCTTGGCGGTGAGGTGGTAGGCTTTCCTGGCCCTCTTGCCCTGCATGACTTTTCTCTGGGAGATGAAATCCTTTTTGCAGAGCTCTCCGAGCAGGGGATATATCTTGCTCACTGCCACAGAAGGGAGCGTACTGTCAGATCTGAGGGTCTTTATGACCTCGTAACCGTGCATCTCCTTCTTTGATATCAGCCAGAGCAGGAAGACGAAGAAGTGCTGCTTGAGGATGCGCTTCTCCAGATCCCGGCCCGTGAGGGAAGCCTTGTTGTCGATAATCACAGGAATCGATATATACATATTTGGATATATATTTAAATATATATGAAGCTAAGGGGCCTTCTTCAGTTCAAGGACGACAGTGGTCCCTATGCCCGCTATGCTGCCCTTCACATATAGTTTCCCGCCCATCTTCTCTGCAAGCTCCCTGGAGCACCTGAAGCCAAGGCCATGGTCGCCTTCTTCATCCTTTGTGGTGACAGGAGTCCCTGAATTGAGCTTTTCCATTACGCCTGGCGGCATCCCTGCACCGCTGTCCGTGAATTGGAATAAAACCATATCGCCCCTTTCGGAGATTATGACCTGCACATTGCGAAGCGTGTTTTTATGCTCCATCGCCCGGTTCGCATTTGAGAATATGTTAGTGATTATCACTGCCGAGAATACCGGGTTGACAAGCACTTTTACCGTTTCAGTCCCAGACTTTGAAATCAAGTCTATTCCGCAGTTTTCGGTATTACCCTGGGACAGGAGTTCAGACACCTCCAGTTCGGTTATTTCTGCATCAAGGTCAAAATTGCCCTGGATTAGTTTTTCCAGGCAATTGGCAAGCCTTGGACCGAGCTTGAGTAATCTTTCTTTGGTTTTTTGGACCTTGGAAACGACTTGCGTTTTATCAAGTTCCTGGAGAGACGCCTTGAATTTCTTTACATCTTCCAGTCCCAGTTCCATTATGGCCTTGATATCTGCGGAGACAGACTTCCCTTCAGTCCTTATTTTCAGCTTGGCTGTCTCTTCATCTGAAAAGAACCATTCCCTTGTATTATGGGGATGCTCCTTAGCTGCCAGGGAGACAAGGGCGCTTGTCCTGTAGTGGATGGTGCTGAGAGAATCGGTAATTGCCAATAGCCTGCAATCACCGCTAGCAGAAGCCTTGCCGTTCAGAATAAGTATGGAATTGCCGATCTCATGCGTCATTGCCATATAGAACAGCTTGCACAGCCTTGTGAATTGCCCTCCAGACATCGACTTTGAGATGCCTTCGCGCATGGGTTCTGGAATGGGAGTCCTGGATGGGTTTGGGCTGGAGGTTCTGGAGCTGTCTGGAACTGTCTTTTTTGTGTATTTTAATTCCATCCCACCACTTTATTACACTAAAATCTATACAAAAGACATTTTAAATCTACTTTTGACGTTTTTTACAACAACAAACTTATGGGAGGGAGTTGTTGGAAGCTGTCTGCTGCTCAGCCCCGGCATTTATGCCTGGGAATGGCCAAGCTCTTTTAATCCGTTTCGTCTCCATTACCAGCATGGCATCTGATTATGAGGTCAAGGATATGGCCCTGGCAGAGCAGGGCAGGCTGAACATAGAATATGCCGAGCGTAACATGCCGCTCATGCTTTCCATAAGGAAGCGTTTCGCCAAGGAGAAGCCGTTCAAGGGGCTTTGCATAGGCCTGGCGCTCCATGTCACCAAGGAGACCGCGGTGCTGGTGCGAACCCTGGCGGCAGGCGGGGCGGATGTGGCCATCGCCAGCTGCAACCCGCTCTCCACCCAGGACGACGTGGCGGCAGCCCTGGCTGCTGACGGCGTTCCTGTGTTCGCCAAGAAAGGCGAGAGCAAGGAGGAGTATTACAAGTACATCAACAAGGTGATAGACCACAAGCCGGACATAACCATAGACGACGGCTGCGACCTGGTGAACCTGCTGCACACTAAAAGGAAAGACGCACTGGCCAAAGTCATCGGCGGCTGCGAGGAGACGACCACCGGAGTGATACGGCTCAGGGCCATGGAAACCGATGGGGCGCTGAAATATCCGGTGATAGCTGTCAATGACAACAAGACCAAGCACCTGCTGGACAACTATTATGGCACCGGGCAGTCCTCCATAGATGGCATCCTCAGGGCGACGAACACCCTCATCGCTGGAAAGAGCTTTGTGGTCTGCGGGTATGGCGACTGCGGCAAGGGAGTTGCCCTTCGGGCGAAAGGCATGGGCGCCAACGTCATTGTCACCGAGGTGGACGCGTTCCGCGCCATGCAGGCCGTCCTAGACGGATACCGCGTCATGCCGGTGGCCGAGGCCGCTGTTGCCGGGGACATCTTCCTGACCGTGACGGGCGACAAGAACGTCATCCGCATCGAGCATATCAAAATGATGAAGGACGGCGCGATTCTCGCCAACTCAGGACACTTCGACTGCGAGGTGGACGTTTCCTCGATGAACAAGACCTTCAAGAAGCGCAGGATAAGGCCTTCTCTCGACGAGTACGATATCGGGGGGAAGAAGGTCTACCTCTGCGGCGAGGGAAGGCTGGTGAACCTGGCCGCGGCAGAGGGCCACCCGAGCGAGGTGATGGCGACATCTTTTGCCGGCCAGTCGCTGGCGTGCAAATACATAGTGAAGAACAAGGGCAAGCTAAAGCCAGGCGTCATCATACTCCCTGCAGAGCTGGACAACAAAATAGCCGAGCTCCAGCTTGAGGTTATGGGCGTGAGGAAGGATTCGCTCACCGCCGAGCAGAAGAAATATCTGACCAGCTGGGAAGAGGGGACCTGACCTCGTGGGAGCGCAACGCCGTAAGACACATGGATTATAAATCGTGCCGTCGCTAATAACCTCATGAGTTCTCAGGATGATTACGAGCAGCTACTGGACAAGCTGTACTCCAAGCTGCCGGAGAAGACAAGCTCCGGCGAGAGGTTCGAGATGCCCAGGTTCGAGTTCTTCACAGAAGGCAACAAGACCATAGTGAAGAACTACAAGGCTGTCATAGAGAAGATAAGGAGGGACCCTGAGTTCCTTTCCAAATACCTCTCAAAGGAGCTGGCAGTGCCGGTAGAGGTCCAGGGGGAGAGGCTCATCCTCCAGAGGAGGCTCACAGGGGACATCGTGAACAGGAAGCTGGAGGATTTCATAAACAAATACGTCATGTGCAAGGAATGCAAACGCCCGGATACCCACATAGAGGATCTTGGGCACAAGGTGCGCAACATAGTGTGCGAGGCCTGCGGAGCTCGTAAAGCGATACGGTGATATGTTGGCTTACTACAGCAGAGGACAAGGCAGAGGTGGACATGGCAAAGGCAGCGGAACGCCTTTGAGCGCAGATGAGGAAAGGAGACGATTGCGATTCCCAAGGGAAGGGGAGGTTCTCGGCCTTGTGCTGGGCCTCATGGGCGGCTCAAGGATGAAGGTAGCCTGCAAGGACGGAAAGGAAAGGATGTGCAGGATACCCGGCAAGCTCAAGAACAAGATATGGGTCAAGGAAGGCGACGTGGTCATAGTCAGGCCATTCTCGATACAGGGCGATACGAAAGGGGACGTCATCTGGAGATACTTCCCGCTGCAGGCCAGGATCCTCAAGGAAGAGGGCCATATCT
>JACCLH010000022.1 GCA_013425375.1 Microcaldota archaeon
AGGAGTACTTGCAACGATAGGGATGCTTTTGCAAGCAACCCAGCGGCTTATGACTACCGCTGCCAATTTCTTGAATAGACTATTTTGTCTGAAATGGGCAAAAACCACACTCATTTAAAGGAATTATTCACCAAGACAGCCGGGCCTGGGAGCTTCAGGCCGATTGCCAACTACCCGGGCCTAAGGCATTTAAAACATCAGGACGCAATCATTATCATGAAGCATACGATTTCTACACTGGGAAGCCACTCGGCGCTTGATGTCTCAGAGGGCGCCAAGGCAGAGGGATTCAACAGCCTTGTCGTTGCGCAGAAAGGCAGGGAGAAGACATACCTCGGGCCGTATAAGAGCAGGATACGGGGAACCGGGAACTGGAAACGCAGCGTGGGCGTGGTGGACGAGCTGCTGCTCCTGAAGAGCTTCAAGGACATCGTGAGGAAGGAGAACCAGGACTTCCTCATGAAAAGGAACGCTGTGTTCGTCCCGAACCGCTCATTCTCGGTGTATGTGGGCTATGACGCCATAGAGAAGGATTTCAAGGTGCCTGTCTTCGGAAACAAATACCTTTTGAGGGCAGAGGAAAGGGATGCTCCTAAGAACCAGTACTACCTGATGGAGAAGGCAGGAATAAGGACACCGAAAAAGATATCATCTCCTGAGAAGATAGACCGGCTTTGCATAGTGAAGGTGAGCGAAGCGAAAAGGACTTATGAACGGGCTTTCTTCCTTGCCAGGAGCTATGAGGAGTACAGGGAAAGGAGCGGGGCATTGGTGAAGGCCGGCAAGACCACCAGGGAGCAGCTGGCCAAGGCGACCATAGAGGAGTATATTGTCGGTGCGCATTTCAATCTCAATTTCTTCTACTCCCCTGTGCATGGGGAGCTGGAGTTGCTTGGTCTGGATACACGGAGACAGACGAACATAGACGGCTACCTCAGGATGCCGGCTGATGCGCAGCTGGAGCTGCTGAAGATTGCCCAGCCTTCCACAATAGAGGTCGGACATATAGCATGCACATTGCGAGAGTCGTTATTGGAGCAGGTGTTCGAGCTCGGAGAGAAGATGGTGCATGCAGTGGAGAAGGAATATGAGCATGGAATCATCGGACCCTTTGCGCTGCAAGGGGCGTTCGTGGAGGAAGGGAAAGAGGAGTTCGTCTGCTTCGACGTCTCATTGAGGATGCCCGGCTCGCCTGGAACCAGATTCACGCCTTATTCAGGATATCTGTTCAGGGAAAGCGTGAGCTTCGGAAGAAGGATAGCGATGGAAGTCAAAGACGCAGAGAAAATGAAAAAGATGGAGAAGATAACTACCTGAGCGACTCATACCATTCGGGTTTTAGGCGTTCCCAGTCTTTACAAGGGATGATTTTCGGAGCCCGAACGATAGCTGGGATTCCCGCCATGATTGCACCTGCTTCTATGCAATTACCCGTATATTCGAATACCGTGCCAGCTTCTGTTTCGACACCTCTTTCGAGCATTGTCGCCAATATCGCAGTCTGCATCTCGAATCCTTCTAACGCATCTTCGCGAATATCGCTTGCTAGTTCTTTCTTCTCTTTGGAAATCTCTTCGCTAGGATAGACCTCATCCCAGAACGCTGATATCAGCTCTGGATATTCTAAGTTATTACCTACTTCTTCGCCCAGCTCTTCCATGGATGCCCGCTCCTCGTTTAAAAGTTTGATAAGTTCCCCATCACTCAGGTCTGCTATCTCAGCTTGAAAATCAGCTTCGCGTTCCTGGTATTTTCTTACCTTTTCCTCTTTTTGCAGGTAGTATTCTACGTTACGGAACACCATTCGTTTGAAGGCTGCCTTTAGCTGTAGTTCTGCATTTGGTGTTCCGGATGCTTTTCTAGTTTCGCTCTTTGGAGCCGCGCTCGCACCGCTTTTTTCAGTTGGAACGGGTTTTGCCGCGCTTTCTTTCGGTGATTGGTTGTAGATTGAAATCCCAGCAAGAGCCAGGCCGCCAACAATAACCAATCTTCCAACAAGCGGATGCCTGGAGAACCAGTTCTTCTTGGAAGGCTCGCGCTTTTCGGGTTGGATGCCATTGGGCTTTGAAAGATGGTTCAGTTTAGGGTCTTCCATGGGTTTATTGTGTTTAGAAGTAGTTAAAAATGTTGGTAAAAGAGAAAAAATGAGAAAACGGGCTAGTAGTAGCTCGGATTAGCCGTCTTGCCGAGCAGGAACGGCGTCAGCATCTTGTAGGCCTTCCTGGGCTTGTCCACGTTGACCGCGAAGATGCCGTCGCTCTTGTCTGAGGACAGCAACGCCAGCTCCTTCACCAGGACCTTCTCGCCTTCCAGCATCTCTGTTATCTTGTCCATGGAGTGATTGGCGACCTTTATGATTATGGATTCAGGATCAGTGGTCTTGAAGCCGTTCATCGCAAGGACATCTGATGCCCTCTTGGGGTCCTTGATGTCTATGGATATCACTGCCTTGCCGCCTATCACATCCACGAAAAGCCCGTCGATATTGATATTGGACTTGCCAAGTATATACGATATGTCAGCCAGCAGACCTAGTCTATCTTCTGATACGATAGTTATTGATTTCATGCCATACCACCTTACAATAGCTGGATCAGGCTGTTGCTGATACCGTCCAGCGACTTGAATGCCCTGTAGTTGTCTGACACTCCCCCCATGAAGGCCCTCACTTTGGCCTTGGTCAGCGACTTCATGACCCTGAGCTTCTCAGCGGTCGTGAGCGATACCTCATCCTGCTGCAGCATGTCGCACAGCTGCGAAGCTGCGTCTACGACGACACCGTATCTTGTCGGGTCTTCGTAGGCCATCTCCATCGCAGATGTGAGCCCCATGAACTTCTTCTTGGACCGGGACTTCACCTTTTCAGTACCGAACATACTTATCCCCCCACCAGATAGTATATGCATGGTGGTATATTTATATGTTTCTGGATTTTTTGTGTTTAAAAAACTCTTTCTTTATAATCTTTGTGAGAAAAAACACAATATTATTGTTACATTGTGGTGGAGAGGCAGATTTAACCGTTATTTCGGAACGACAACCAATAAATAATTTCCCGGCGATGGGTAGCCATGCGAATTGTCATTGCGGATCAGATGGAAGAGGAGGTAGTGGCAGGGATACGGAAGCTTGGGGATGTCGCTTACAAGCCTGCGGATGTGAAGGCCGCGCTCGCTGATGCTGATGCGCTTATCGTCAGGAGCGCCACGAAGGTCACCAGGGAACTGCTTGCCGGGGCAGGGAAGCTCAGGGTGGTAGCCAGGGCAGGGGTAGGGCTGGACAACGTTGACCAGAAGGCATGCGAGGAGAAGGGCATAAAGGTCATGAACACATCTGGGGCTTCGACCAATGCGGTCGCTGAGCTGGCCCTGGCGCTCATGCTGGCCATGCTGAGGAACGTGCAGAAGGCCCATCACCAGATGAAGAGCGGGCTGTGGGACAAGAAAAATCTCACTGGCAGCGAGGTGGATGGCAAGACGCTGGGCGTGATCGGATACGGGCGTATCGGGGCGGGCCTGGCTGCCAAGGCGAAGGCGCTCGGCATGACGGTGATAGCGTATAATCCACCGCCAAGGCGCGAGGATGGGAACGCTGAATTCGTTGGGAAACTGGATGCGCTCCTGGCAAGGGCTGATATCATCTCATTGCATGTGCCGACCACACCCCAGACCGCGAACATGATAAACCGCGGAAGCATAGCGAAGATGAAGGACGGCGTTTACATAGTGAACACTGCGCGCGGTGATATCATAGACGAGGATGCGCTGTATGAGGGCTGCAAGAGCGGAAAGATAGCTGGCGCGGCCATTGACGTGTACAGGCAGGAGCCGTACAAAGGGAAACTGCTGGAGCTGGATAATGTCTATTTCACCCCGCACCTCGGAGCCAGCACAAAAGAGGCCCAGGCCAGGATAGGCGCAGAACTAGTGAAGATACTAAAAGAGGAATTGAAAGGATAGATTAGCTTATTCCTCGCTTTCCACTTCTGCTTCGACCGTGTCTGATTCCACAGTGGCCACCACTTCCTTCTTGATCTTCTCGGTGAAATGGCCGGCCATCTTGCCTTTCGGGAACACGGCTATGTCCCTGTGCTTGACTGGAAGCTGCAGCTCTTCTGCGAGGCGGACCAGCTCTGCGGTCGGTATGTAGTGCTTGGACACCAGGAATGGCACCATGCCCTGGGAGGTCTTCTCGCGTACCACTTCCATGCGGTGGCTCTGCCTGAGCCCTGACACGAAGACCTTGACATCAACGTAGCCGCGTCTGAGTATCTCTTCCTTTGAAATCATTTCAATCCCATTTCCCTGCTCCTTCGAAGAACGTCATGTATGCGCCTTTCCAGACAACCACCCGTTCGCCCTTGCGGAGACGACGGATGAGGATGCCGTCCTTTATGAATGCGCAGTCCCTTCCTACCGTTATCGAGACCTTGGTGTTCTTGG
Organism: Microcaldota archaeon; assembly: GCA_013425375.1. Lineage (GTDB taxonomy): Archaea > Micrarchaeota > Micrarchaeia > Anstonellales > Bilamarchaeaceae > Bilamarchaeum. The sequence continues at coordinate 4,443 of JACCLH010000022.1, forward strand.
GAAGGACCGCGCTGGAGAATGCGCGCCTGTAAGGACTTATAGGCACAACTATTAATTTACTTTCTGTTGGCTTCAGTTTCTTCCCGCCTGCTGAATATGCGTATGCTGCAGAGCCCAATGCTGTCGAGACTATCATACCATCGCCCTCGAATTCATGCATTTTCGCCCCGACAGCAACCCTCATCTCCGCGACCCTGTAATTGGTGGCATGGATGACGACATCGTTGATGACCGTGAAGCGCTTTCCTGCGACCGAACATGTGAGCGCCATTATCCTCTCTTTCCTGCCTTTCTCCAGCATGCGCACGAGCGAGCGCTTCCAGTTGTTCTTGTTGAGCTGGCAGATGTAGCTCTTGTCGCCGCCGATGCCGAGCACAGCTCCCTGCAGCCTGTTCTTATGGCCGGCATATAGGATGGTGCCGTCGCCTCCGATGCAGATTGTTGCATCAGCTCTGCTTGCGACGATGTGGTGACCTGCCTTCCTGAGAAGCGCCTTTGCTTCATTGGCGACATGTTTTGCCCAATCCTTCCTTGGATTGGCGAGAATCTTCACGCGCATAGGAAGCTAATGTGTTAGGGCAGCTTAAAAAAGATTGATGGACTAGCGCCGCGGGTAGATTGCCCTGGAGAACTGCTTACCGACTGAGCTTTGGTAATCTGACGTTGCGCGCGTCGGACAGCTCGCGAGGTTCTGCTTCTGGTGCAGGGCAGCGGCAGGTTTCTGGAAATCGCCATCATGGAGCTTCTTGTTGGATGCGCTGAGCAAAACCATGACCGTTTTCTTAGTAGGGAAATCATTTGTGTATCTCTTGTCCGGTATGAATTCCACGACGAACTTCGTGCCCTCTGTCGCTGCCTGTATGAGCGCTTTGTCCGGGTGGTCGTTCTCCACCCTGGGGTTGAAGCCGCCCGCTGTGCTGATGGCTCTGCACACGTCACCCTGGCCAGCGTCCTTTGGGGCTACCACCATGACATGATAAATAGCCTGGTTGTAGGTGGCGCAGCCGCTCCATTGGACGAAAGGTTTCGGTTCAGGCATGAAACCACATCAATATATTTATTGAAAATCTTTAAAATCTTCCCCTAAGGTATCTCCGGATGTGCTGGTGAATAATTAGGGCCTGCCGAAGCAGGCCACCGATTTCTTGTTTGTGAGTAGGAGAGAAAGAGGCATTTAAGCCCCCCCCTCCTAATGGGTTTGAACCCCCCATGCAATCAACTCAAAATCAGGATTTCTT
>JACCLH010000071.1 GCA_013425375.1 Microcaldota archaeon
GGGAGGAGTACTTGCAACGATAGGGATGCTTTTGCAAGCAACCCAGCGGCTTATGACTACCGCTGCCAATTTCTTGAATAGACTATTTTGTCTGAAATGGGCAAAAACCACACTCATTTAAAGGAATTATTCACCAAGACACTGGCGCCTGCGTTTATCGGCTCTTTTATCACAGGAACCCGCATGTCATCTGTGCCTCGTGCGGATGACGAATACCACTCCGAGCATCAGCACGAGCAGAGCGGGCAGCGGGCACACGGAATTGTTCCCGAAGCCGAGCGTGTCCTTCTGCTCGTATTTCAGCGACGCGTCTGTCGGGGATATTATCTGGATTTTCTGGCCAGTGGCGACAGAACCCGAACCGGCATCGGCCACATAGCGGGTGCCGGATGCGTCATATTTCACCATGGTGGTGTTGAAGGTCGCTGGCTGGGCATAGGCCGCATACTTGGGATATTGCTGGAGGAACCTCTGGGTCTTGTAGTCCGACACCTCATACCTGACATTGGTGCCTTCAGGGACGAATATCCATTCCGCATCGTCCTTCAGGTCGCCTGAAGCGATGGCTCCGGGAATCTCAAGCTCGTATTCGCCTGTATCATAATTCAGGCCCACGTGGTTGCCCTGGTCGTCGTAGGCATGCAAATCCTGGTCAGGCATCGTGCCTGGCAGGGCGTTCTCTGTGGAGGCCGGATTGCCCGGGAAATTTATGGGCGGCATGCCAGGCGCTACTATCGGACCGATCATGCTCACAGGATTGAACGGCTCTATGGAAACGCTGGCAGTGTACGGGCTATCTGACTGTGAAACAAGCTTCACCTGGAACTTGGCCGGCACATTGCGGTACACCGAGCCAGGGCCAGAGGTTGAATAAAGGGTGGGTTTGGAATAGTCCTGGCCGGCCGCGTTGGTGGCCGCGTTGGGCGAGCTCTGGGTCAGGAGGCGATTCACGGTATGGTGGTCAAAGCCGAAGGTCACTTTATACAGCATCACGCCGGATTCGGGCGCACCGAAATACGCTTTGCTGTCCCTGGCTTCTATTATGTAGAAGTACTCGGCATTCGCGCTGAGCGGGTCGTCCAGGGTCAGGACCGTGTCGCCCTTCTTCATGGTCTCAAGGGCTTTCAGAGAGTATGTGTTGTTGATGTTGCCGCGGAAGAAGTCAAGCCAGCTGGCAGCTACCTTGGTGTACCCAGACATCTGCATCGGGTTCTCGCCGTCATTCAGACCCCAGTGGCTTCCTGAGCCCATCAGTCCCCAGTAGTCTATCTCCCCGTATTGCATGGAGACCTGGGCATAGTTGTAGCGATCGTTTATCCTGTGGGACCCTTCTTCCGAATACCTGGAGGGGAGTGAATGGCCGAACTCATGCGCCCAGCCGCCCATCTGCCTTGTCTCGCTCAGGGCGATGAGGTTCTTCACGAAAATCTTCCTTTTCCCCTCAGCTGCATCAACCTCTATGAAGAAGGCGTCGTCCTTGTAGGCACAGAGATTCGAGAAGAGGGCGTTCGGATCGGTTTGGGCCGCATCTCCTGGGAAGACCACGACTATCCTCTCAAGATAGATGTCCTCTGGCAGGTCAGCGCCCTTGAACGCTTCTTTTGTCGCTTCAATCGCGAATTTTGCCTCATCCGCATCACCACGTGCATCGACGAAAGTGTTCTCAGCCGCATTCACAGTGTACCAGTCATCACTGCCTTTGGAGCCGTCCGCATCGCGGAAGGTGTATATGAACGGCGTCTTCTCGCCGAAAGCGTTGACTCCGTAGTATTCATTGACCCTTTGGGCCATCGCTGTTGCGTCAGATACCACAATACTGCCTGCCTTATCGTTCGGCTGGGCGAATATCACCAATGTGTCACCGTATCCGCAAAGCCCCTCCTCCTGGGCGGCCTGGAAGAACGCGCTCGCGATTTCGGTTTCCGCGCCAGTGGACTCGTCGTCCCAGGTGTCTATGGCGACCATCATGTACTTGCCGCAGGTGAAGGCGATGACTCCGCTCTCATAGACGCAGCCCTTGTCCTCGTCATCCGACTCGCCGAATATGCCCTCGAACCAGCTGGTCACCATCTCGTTGAGTATCTTGATAAGCCCCTGGGGATTGCAGTTCTTGCCTCCGGAGACTATGGCCGCATCCCTGCCAAGGAAGCTGCTGCGGTCGGCGTCCAGCTGCTCGTCCATGAATGTCAGCCAGAAGCCGCTCTCGATGTCCGTGCCGAGCATGGTTATGTAGCCATAGTGGTCGGCATCAGAGGCCTCTTCTGTCTCAGAGATGAGGAATGGCGTGCCGGGTATATTACCGGTGTTATCCTCATCTGTGTATGTGGTTTCCGGCCAGCCGAGCGTGGCAGCTGCCTTCTGGGCCACCCTCTGGGCTTTCTGCTCGTCAGAAGACTGGGCAAAAGCGACAGAGAAAAGACAGACCAATAACAATACGGCTACGAATAGCTTCCTTGCCATGGCTGTGATAGGCAGAAATAGGTTAAAAACTTAGCGCATGGCGTTCCATTCCCTCGTGAGGTAGCGATTTTCCACAAGCTCTAACGCACGGTTGCGCTCGCCATCGCTCAAGTCACCCAGCCCGAAATCCTTGCCTTTGGTGAATCCGCTGAGAAGAGCGCCATATAATTCGTCGCGCGAGACATTCCTCTGCTGCGAGACGGAAGTGACCCGTTCCCTGACAGTCGCAATCATCTTATCGCGTATTTTCTCATCAGAAACCCGCAGCACCGAGAACATGGTATCCACATCAACTGAATGGAGGATGGTGCCGTGCTGGAGCAGTACTCCGCCCCTCCGCGTCTGCGCATTGCCGGATATCTTCTTCTCTCCGACCACTATGTCGTTTATCGGACGGAATTCGGATTTTATGCCTAGCAAGCCGAGCGAATCGGTTATCCACCCGCATATGAGACGATATGACGCGAGGATGTCTTTCGGGAAACGCTCTTCCTTGCCTATCACACTGTAGGTTATTTCGCCCTGATGGTCGTGATAGACTGCACCGCCGCCGGTCCGCCTCCTTACGATATCCACACCTATGTCAGCGCAATGCCCGATATCCACTTCATGCTCAAGCGACTGGAAATAGCCTATGGATACAGCGCTGGGATTCCAGCCGTAGAACCTTATGGTGGGCGCCCCGCCTTTGGCGACAGCTTCGCTTATGGCCTCATCTATGGCCATGTTCAGGTAGGCATCGTTCTCTGAATAATCTATGACGCGCCATCTCATCCAATCACCGCCTTGCGGAACAGCCTCGCCAGGTCATCTGGCGATGCGCCGATTAGCTGGGAATCCCCGAGCGCTTTCTTCAACCTCGCCGCTATCTCGCTTTCTCCGCTCGCCAAATCCACCCCCATCAACGACCGCTCGAGCGAATCTATCGCATCCTCTGGGTGGAGGAAGAAATCGCCGGTTATTTTCACACTGGCGACTGTGCTGCCTTCTGCCAACAGCTCTATGCAGACCAGCTTGCCTCCTTTCACCTTCTCCTCTGCGCGCATGTTGCTCACTTGACACCTTGGAATGTCCTCTGGTTGTACGGATCCGGCCGCTTCCGCTTATGGAGGCGTCGGCCAAGAGCCCTCACAGTCCTCTTTTATATCCGGGGCGCCATCACTCTCCATTGTCACCACCGTGCAATAGGTATCGTGGTCGACCCCGTACCACTCAATCGGATAGGTTTCCCCGAGGGAGGTCATAGTAGTGCCGGATGCATGGCAGACCTCCCGATCATGGTAAGTGGTCTTGCCGACAATAGTGAGATTGGTTTTGCCTAGGGGAGATGTGATGTTCGCTGTTTCTCCTGGAACGCAGTTATTAACGTCTATCTTGTAAGAGGGCGATATTTCAACACCTATGCTACTGGCCATGACTGAACTAAGGACATATGCGATGACAAGCGCTACAACGAAGGCCACCACGCAGAGGATCGCGAAGCTCCTGCGGCAATCCGCCCAGTCGCGCGGCTTGGTGAAATGGACCAGCAACTTTCCAGCAGCAAGACCGGCAAGCCCAATCAGCAGGCTCGGTATCGAAAGGCAGACGTTCGCAATCTGGCCAAGCAGCACGTCCTGCATATTGCCAAGGTTGGAGGACAGCAGGACGGAAGTGGCATGACATATGAAAAACAGGCCGAAAAGCGCGGCGAATGCCGCCACCAGTGTTTCCACATTTTCCTTTTCGGCACTGGTTCTTGCACCAAGGTAGGCGGATAATGCGAAAAGTACTGCATAACCAAAGAGATATAGAAGCATCGCGAGCCAGACAAGCCCGGAGATGTTGCTAGGTATTACGAATCTGCTTATCGCGTTATACAATAATTCCCACGCAAGCAGCAGCGCGAACACAATCCAGAATTGTTTGAGCTTCTCGAGTTGCATGGATTGTTTTAGGCGCCAGACATTAAAAACCTTTAGACGCCTAGGTGGTTTGTGGACTCAGTAGCCATAAACAACAGGACATACGCGATAATCCGCATCCTCAGCAGGAACAGGAACGCCTCTGCGAGATTGAAGGACGGGGCGATAGTGGTTAGCCTGCCTGCTCGATGGCCGGCCAAAGAGAGGGAAAGGATAGGCGACGATTTGCTTAGACGTGCGATACGCTCCATAGAGAAAGGCAGGTGGAGCCCGGAGGGATGCAGGAAGAGCGAATTCTCGCACGGGCAAAGAGTGAAAGCGCTCGGGAAGGAGTTCGAGATAGTTTTTGTTGACGGAGCGAGATTTGGGGCGAGGAGCGATGGCGGACGTATAGTGGTGAAGGTGAATGAAGCGCATCCAGAAAAACAAGAGAAAATATCCTCGCTCGTGCGGAAAAAGATAACAGAGGCGGTCATGCCATGCCTCCTCGAACGCGTGAGCGCCATCAACGATGCGCATTTCCGCTCTGAGATAAGGGCTGTGAAGGTGAGGGATGCGATAACCAGGTGGGGGAGCTGTTCGCGCGATGGCGCGATTAGTTTGAACTTCAGGTTGCTTTTCATGCCTGAGGACATCCTGGATTATGTGATCGTGCATGAGCTGGCCCATACGAAATACAGGAGCCATGGGAAAAGGTTCTGGGACCTTGTGGAGAGGGCTATGCCTGATCATAGGGAGAAGAGGAGATGGCTGAGGAGGAACGGCTGGTCGGTGCTGTCTGAGAAGCAGGACACCGCTGATTTCATGCCTGAGGAGCCGTATTGAGATGATGTTATGGAATATCCGGATGATGTGATAGCTGTCGGGACGAAGGGGAAAAGAGAGGCGCGCGTATTGAGGAGCATGGGCAGTGATTTCGTGGTCTATGGTTATGTTGATATAGAGAGCGGGAAGGAGCTGGGCAAGTATTCTGTGCTTCTGAGGCGCGAAAGCGGCGAGGTCGAGCATCTGTTCATAGTGCCTGCAGGCGGCAGGGAATTAGTAGTCAAGCATGAAATAGAGAAGAAGCCTGAAAAGCGGGGCATTTTTGACAGCAAGGCAGGCAAAGTGGTCTATTTTTAAACACTTATTAACACAATTAAAACCATGGATGGCCCACAGATAGCCAGAGCCCCAGCTATTGAGATAGTTCCAGTCCTGGCTATGGCGAACAGGTTCGGGAGATACAAGCCCGAGGAAGAGAAAGCGGTGAGGAAGGTTGAGGTCGTAGAGGACGAAACGCTGAAAAGGCTGAAGGAAGCGTGGAAGGCGTTCAAGTATAATAAGAGGGCGAGATATTCCTACAAAAACGCCTTGGCAGCGGTAAAACCATTGAACTGCTCAGCTTCAGACGTTGAGAAGTTTAGCATCGCGCTTGTGGAATTCCAGAATGAGAAGGATTTCAATGAAAAAGCCGGCTTCTTCCTGAGCGCGCTGATAAACAATGGAAAGAGCAGCCATTACGTAATCGTCACGGCCCACTTGGTAGTCCTGCCCGATAATATCGGCTGCAAGAATACGAAAAGATATATCAGCGTGGAAGGCCCTGCTGGTGATTCGATTGGGAAACTGATGAAAAGCGGCACCATTGTGGTAAACGGGAATGCTGGCCATCTGATTGGCTCTAGGATGAAAGGCGGCACGATTACTGTGGAAGGGAATGTTGGCCATCGGATTGGCTCTAGGATGAAAGGCGGCACGATTACTGTGGAAGGGAATGCTGGCGAGTGGGTTGGTGAGGAGATGAAAGGTGGCATCATCACTGTGGAAGGGAATGCTGGCGATGAGACTGCCTATGGAAGGAATGGGGTTGGCTATGGGATGGAGAATGGGACTATCATAGTGAATGGGAATGCTTGCAAGCTGGTTGGCAGTGAGATGAAGAGCGGTATCATCACTGTGAAAGGGAATGTTGGCGTTTGTGTTGGCGAAGCTATGAAAGGCGGCACGATAATCGTGGACGGGGATGCTGGCGATGTGGTTGGCATTTGCATGAGAGGCGGAAGCATCATAGTAAAAGGGAATGCGGGCGATGACGTTGGCTTTGATATGATACGCGGCACGATTACTGTGAATGGGGATGCTGGCGATGAGACTGGCGCAGGGATGAAAAGCGGAACTATCACTGTGGATGGGAATGCTGGCGATAAGGTTGGTGCTAGTATGAACGGCGGCATTATCACTGTGAAAGGGGATGTAGGTATTCAGTGTGGCAAGCGGATGGAAGGCGGCGAAATCCACCTCGAAGGAGATTACGAGGGCATTGCGCCTGGCATCAAAGACGGAAAAATCTACCACAAGGGGAAACTGATAGTAGATAAGTGATTCTCATGACTGAAACGAACGTGAAAGGACGCGGGATTGTAGTTCCGAATGCCCCAGTCCTAGCTATGGCGAACAGATTCGGCAGATACAAACCAGAGGAAGAGAAAGCGGTGAGGAAGGTCGAGGTAAAAGAGGACGAGACGCTGAGAAAGATGAAAAACAAATACCGCAAGCTCTGCGAGTTTAACGATAGGATCTATGAGGAACTCGAAAGCAACGGCATTATGGATGTGGATGAAGCGGTGTATAGAAAAGCGGTAGATATGACAAAAAGAACCCATTACTCGAGCCGGGATGTGGAGCGATTCAGCGTAGCACTGAAAGAATTTGAAGACGAAGATAACCCTCGCAGTGACATTGAGCTTCAGAATAATGCCGGCATTTTCCTGAGTGCCCTGATAAACAACGGAAATGATAGTGATTATGTCATCCATACGGCTCATCTGACAGTGCCGCTTGATTTTATCGGCTATCAGAACACCAAGAACGTCACCGTGAACGGGGATGCGGGCCGGTGGGCCGGGGACAGTATGCAGGGCGGCACAGTAACGGTTAATGGGAACGCTGGCGCTGCGCTCGGCCGTGAGATGAAGGGCGGTGAAATCCACATAAATGGCGAAATGGTAATGGTCGCGGATTTCATGCGGCACGGGAAAATCTTCCACAAAGGCAAATTGATCGTTGACAAGTAGCTATTCCCCTATCACTTTCACCAGTATCCTCTTGCTCCTCTGGCCGTCGAACTCGAAATAGAATATCTGCTCCCATGGGCCCAGATCCAGCTTTCCATCTGTTATCGCCATGGTGACCTGGTGGCCCATCAGTTGCCTCCAGATATGCGAGGCCGCATTGTCCTCTCCGGTATCGTTATGGCGGTAATCGGCACTATACGGCACCAGCCTCTCCAGCACCTTCAGGTAATCGCTGTGCAGGCCTGGTTCGTTGTCGTTCACGATGACCGCGGCAGTGATGTGCACCGGATTGACCAGGACAAGCCCTTCCTTCACGCCGCTCTCTTTGATGACCTGCTCGACCTTGTCGGTGATCCTAACGATATCTACCTTCTTGGCCGTTGTGAGGGCCAGATACGCTGTTTTTGTTTTCATTCCTACCGACCTGCGGATAGACGATATCACGCATCTTTTTCATTGCGAACACGAAATTCCCGCCAGCGTTTTTAAAGTCTTCTGCCTCCATGGCCTCCACGGCGAGCTTCAATCCAGGCAGGACGGCTTTCTCCAGATAGGGGTCAGGGTCCTTGGACAGCTCATCCAGTATGAAGCGCGGCTTGTTGGAATCCAGGAGCAGCATGAAATAGTCGGTCTTGTCCAGGGCTTTCTCGAACTTATAGTTAAGCAGATAGCGGTCTATCCAGCTGTGATGGGCGAGCAGGAATGCTGGCTTCTTGCCATCCTCGGTGCACAAGCCCTTCTTGGCATGGAAATAACGGTGGGCGTCGCTCACAGCCTTCTTGAGTTCCGCATATTTCTCCTTGATCAGCCGCAGATGCTCAACTGAGTTGTCCTTCTTCCTTTTGAGTTTCCTGAGATCCTTCTCCAGCTTGCAGGCAGCTTCTATCTTCTGGCGCAGAACTTCCATGGACTCCCTCTTTTCCAGGTCCATCTTCACGAATTTCAGCTCCCGACCGGGATTGGTAGCGAATTTGGCGAATTGGGCGAGGAGCCACCTGTCGCGCTCCACACGCAGGGAGCATTCCCGCCTCCTGGTGCGCATGAACCGGTTGGGCCTCTCGCCATCCTTCCATTTGGTGAGCCGCTCCGGGACAGAATTGAGCACGGCGCATGCGGAGGATATGGCGAAAGCGCGTTTGTTAGGGGGCCCGTCCCTTGCCAGCGTGAATTTCTGGATGGCCTCTTCCAAGCGTCCCCGGCCCACGAAATGGAACAGGGCGCTGCGTGCGTCCGTGAAACGCTTCCTGAAGCCCTCCAAAGAGCGGATATGGGCGTCTATGTCCTCATTGGACGCTGATCCGCCCTTGCGGTTGATGCCCTCATTGAGCTTGTATAAATCCCGTATCACCGGTATGTCGCTCTCCATGCTTCGCTCGTAGCTCTCGCAGGCGTGTTTGAGACCGCGCGTCGCGGTTATGATATGGTTGCCGTGCACCACGACCATCTTTGGGACTGCGCGCTCCTTCACCATCATCTCCACTTCGCGCCATGCGGTGCCTTCAAGCCTCTTGGTGTCATCCTTCCTGAACAGTGTCCTGACGAACCAGCCGCTCACCTTGATATTCAACGAGTCAGGCGTCTGGGTATGGACGGCTTCGCCATCGGCATTCCGGCCGACCATGTATGAACCGCTTCGCATGGCGATCTCATCGCTTTTCTGTTTGGCCCGCGCCAGCGCCCTCGTACGGTCACCCAGCTTGCGCTGCAGGTTCGCCTCGGCGAAACGTACGTCCTTTTTGGCCAGATGCATGACTTGTATTTGTCGGTATATAGTTATAAATGTTGGTATATGGTAGATGAATACCGCACCTTGGAGATGGCCACAACAATAGGCGGATTAACCGTGCTTAGCCACTCGTTTTTTCTCAGAAAATATATATAGGCCTGCGGAACAGGTTGTTGGGGGATGTGATGAGCGGGCTTGGCGAGGAGGCTGTGAAGGATGTGATGTCCCGTATATCCCCGCACCTGGAAAGGGCCTCCTCGCAGCTCGCTTCCCTATTGAACCAGCCGAAGGGACCGACGCCGGAGCAAAGGCTCGCCGAGTATGTCAGGCAAAGGGAGTGGCGCAGAAGCATGGGTTATCCTGATGCGATTGATGACAACCAGGGGGGATTGGATGAGAGGACAGTTATCGGCGGAGATGCTGATATTGATAGTGGTGGTATTGGCCATAGTGGGGATAGCGGCGGTGCAGCTGATGAGCACAGCGAAGGAGACCGGGCAGAGCATGCAGAACCAGACCGGAAGGATAAACACAATGACCGCTGAAGCCATGAAGTCAAGGGAAGGGGAAGCGTGCGTGATGGACGACGATTGCACGGAAGGATTGACCTGTGAGAGCTATAGATGCTACTAGAAGAAAATCACAACGACTTCGCGAGCGGTTTTGGTTTGCCGCACGTCAGCGAGCGAGCGGGGAAATATTGGTGGAAAGAGAATATTGAAGATAGCGAAGAAGATTTTGGATACCTATAGCGCCTAGGCATCCGGGAAGTTCAGCTTTTACACCGCTTCACTCCCGGCTCCTAGTTCCGGAAGACGTTGCGAGTTTATCCCACTTTGCTTCCGGACACCCACCTTTTGGGTTCGGGCAGGCTGGACTGTGGTATCCTGATTTAATGTTACCTCGTTGATTTTGTTTCATAGTCTCACCATTTAAGAATTCCGTTTTTTCCTCTCATAAGCCTCGGAAGGGCAGGTATCAAGACTGAGGTGAATCATCTCATTATAGCAGGCAACA